>MVQQ01000036.1 GCA_002067555.1 Syntrophorhabdus sp. PtaB.Bin184 | reverse complement strand
CTCGTCCCTGGGCGCCTCCGGGCTGTAATCGATGGGGGCAAAGGCCAGCTCGTTCAGCCAGCCCGACAGGCAGCCATCACCCCGAAGTCCTTCCCGTTGAAGGTTGTCTTCTTGATGCCGAAGATTGAAGCCGTGGAGATGACCGCTTGGTTGCCGTTGTCCCGGGCCTCCTCGTGCCAGTCGAACCGAAGACCGCTTCCAGGCGACCCAAACGCAACCACGGCCGCCTGAGCCCCGAGGAAAAGAGCACGTGCCGCTTCCACAGTGCCTGTTCCGTAGTCCGTAAACCTGATGACCCCTTCGTGCTCGTGGAGCACGACGTTGTTGTACATCCCGAGACTTCCCTTGAAGATGGGATTCGATTTCCCCTCAGCCGCGGCCGCCGCCTTCTGGATGTCAAGCCATTGACCGGTGTTGGCGTTTGTCCGCATGTCAAATACCTGCCATGGGTTCATGACGCACACGTAGTGCTTTTCTCCCTCGATCAGGACCGGCACCATCTTGGGGACCTCCTGGGTGCCTCCGCCCATCATCTTGGCATAGGCGACCGCCCGGTCGATTTCCTTGAGGCTCATCTTGTCGTCCTCATCGACGTCATCCTTGGCCGTGGCGTCACCTCCGTAAATCAAGTGATCGGCATCTGGGGCCGTGAAGGCGTTGTTTGCGAATCCCGTGTAGTCGAGCTCGAAGACGAACTCCGTATTAGCACCGCGAGCTCCTGAAAGGTACATGAAGAAGAGCTCGTCGAACACCCGCGCCCAGTATTCACTCTGCCGCTTCTTCGCAATGGGTCGGAGCTGATGGATGGTGCGCTTGCGGGTCATCCGGCCGCCGGTGTTGACCCCGGCTCGCATCTGGTCGATGTACACCTGGTCGGTGTAGAACTTAAGGTCCTCTTCCTTCCCTTCGAGGATGTCATCCCCCTCGACGGGCTTCATCTTGAGCTGCATCACCAGGTCGTAGGTGATCTGCTCGCCCGCGTCGTTTTCCAGGTGAGTGAGCCGTTGAATGGGCATGAGGGATTCCTCCCCATCTCCCATGAACTTGCGCCCGAAATAGGACGTGCGTCCAATATCCCTGGCGAGGAATCCGCTGTATTTCTTTACCGCCTTCGAATCGTTGAGTCCGATGATCGTTCTGGCCATGGAGGACCTCCTTATCTTTTGTGGTCCCTCCTAGACCAGTTGTGATGATCAAACCTGCAAATTGTTGGTTTGCCGACTGTGCAGCATATATTTTGTCAGCTTTCAGGATTATCCCTGCTCCGTTTCATGGCAGTATCCTCTTCAATGCGCTTGACCGTGATATCTCGTGGGGCATCGACGGCGACGCGGACCCTCTTGTCCGTGATTTTGTCAAAAAAAATCCGCACCCGGCCCTGGTCGATATCCAGCCGTTCGCCCCTGCGAAGATTGATCAGAAGCATGTCATCTCTCCAAATACCTGCGTTCCTGGTCGGGTGTGAGCCTGGCGATGGCTCGTTCGTATTCCATTCCTTCAAGTGCGTCGAGGTATGCGAACTCGTCTTTGCCCGTATCGTTTTGATCAGCCGTGGGGAGACCTGCCAGGGTCTTCGGGATGTCCACATCATCCAGGGCTCTCTTTCCCTGCCTGGAAGGAGGGGTTTTGCCGCCGGCATCGGATGTCTTCTCGCCTTTCGGCTTCTGCCCCGTTATGGCCGCAATCTGCTCATCCACCATCGCCCTGGCTTCCTGGAGCAGCTCCAGACCGGTTTTGTGCGCGTTCTCTGGGGTGTCGACCTTCTGGAAGGCCCGCTGCAGTGCAGCGTTCAAGAATTCGTTTTCCCGGTACTCGGGATTGTCCCTAAAGAAGAGCCCCTGCTCATATCTCCAGATCTGCCGCGCCGTCTCCTGGTTGATCTTCTCGGACATCTGGGCTTCCCACTTCTGCTGGAGCAGGGGATCGCGATTGCGGCTGTATGCGACGATATCGATATCTCCATTGTCGAGCTGTACGTCCAGGTCCTGGAGCTTGGCGTCGATCTCTTCGATCTTTGCCGATACGGGAAGCATCGTGGCAAAAGGGGTTTTGTCCGGTCCCGGGGGCGCGGGTGGTTTCTTCTCCGCATCTTCTCCTGCCTTCCCGGCGTCGTCTCCTGCCCCACCATCATCGCCCTGGGGCTGATCTCCCGATGTCTCCCTCTCAGTTCCGTCTTCTTCCTTGGCCTTCTTCTCACCGCCTTCCGGAGGAGCATCTTCGCCGGCCTTCCAGCCTTCTTTTTCTCCGGTACTGTCTCCTTCTGGACCTTTCGAGATATCCTCTTCGTCGTCTTCCTCGTGAGCCTTGCGCTCTTCTTCGGTTAGGCCCGCCCATTCCTCTGGGGAGAAGTCATCCTTTGCCATAATCCTTACTCTCCTTCCATGCTTCGATGCTTGTCCTTGGCACTCCGCGCATCGTTCAGCGTCGTGAAGGTGTTAAAATTCCTCTCATGCATGTTGGCCTTTTGTTCCTCGTCCATCCTCTCCCGCTCCATCCGGGTCTTTATGACCGTCACCTCCCGGTTCAGTCTCTCTGTTTCCGCCTTCTCGAGGACAAGCTGCGCATCTGCGAGGAGCTTCCTTACCTTCGCCTCCTGTTCCCGGAGCTCATTTATAAGGGCCTGCCTCTCAATTTCCGCCTGCTCAGCCTCGGCCTGTTCCCTTGCCTCCTGCTCGGCCACGGCCTCCGGGTCGTTTACCTGCTCTGGGTCCGTCTGGCCGTTCAATTTCCGGATCCGTTTGACCAGTTCGTTCTTCCCGGGGATATCCACCAGGTCCACGACCATATCCAGGAGATTGAGCGAGATATCGGGCGGCAGTTGGGAGCACAAGTTCATGAGGGACTCGAACATCGCCACCCGTACGGACTCCCTGAAGTCCTGGGTGTCCACGACGAAATCAGCCTGGGTCTCCGTGATGTCGTTCTCGATCACGACCTGCCCATCGGAAGTGATTCTCGGCTGATTGATCCCCAAGAACTCGACGGGTCCCTTCGCCTCGGTGATCCGGATGGTTTTAGCCATGTCATAGAACTGCTCGATGAGGGATAGCTGGATCTCTCCCTGGAGCTGTATCGCATGGCGCAGATTGTCGAAGATCTCGGCTGTGACCACCGACCCCTGGTTCTGCCTCGCCTGGATGGCCGCCCCGCTCACGGCGTTTGTCTGTCGGCCCAGGAGCTCGTCGGTCACCCCCGAGGCGCTCTGGATGAAATCCTTGTCCTCACGCATGAGCATGATATGCTCTTCAGCCAGGGCCGTTTCATTTAGGAGCTTCACTTCGAAGCCTGCCTTCTTTTTCAAGACCTTGTCCGGGCGTGGAAGCTCCTCGATAACCTCATCCCAGTCCTCGAAGGCATCCTTGTCCGCGATGATTCCGTTCGTAGAAAGAATAAAAAGGGCCTTGGATCTCCGCTTGTTGAGGTCCTCCTGGGGATCCCGAAGGTTCCTCACCACCCCGTAGGGAGTGCGGTCCCGGTCCCTGCGGTAGCACCAGAC
>MVQQ01000035.1 GCA_002067555.1 Syntrophorhabdus sp. PtaB.Bin184 | reverse complement strand
CCTCCTCCCCCTCCTCCTGTCGTCATCGGAAGTCCCGACCGTGTTCTTCCGCTTCGCTGTTCCCGTACCCTTTTTCGCCATAGCTCCCAAAACTTAGCAGAAGCAGGAAAGGTTGTAAAGTCTCAAAAGACTATCTCACGTTCAGGGGAACGAGGGAGCTTTATTGCCCGGTAAGCGGGGACTGTCTTTGCGGGCGGTTTTCTGGTAGAATTGGGCACTATGCGTGGTGTGTTCGATCTCAATTGTGATGCGGGAGAGTCCTTCGGGGCGTGGGTGATGGGTAACGATGCGGAGGTTATGCGCCATGTGACCTCCGCGAACATCGCCTGTGGTGTTCATGCCTCGGATCCCAAAGCGATGAGGAGAACGGTGTGGTTCTGCAAGCAGTGCGGTGTCATGGCCGGTGCGCACCCCGGTTACCCTGACCTCCAGGGATTCGGCAGGCGCCGCATGGATATGGAGCGCGGCGAGATCATTGACTGGGTGATCTACCAGGTGGGAGCGCTCAAGGGTTTCACATCCCTTGCGGGGATACCCCTCCAGCATGTGAAGCTTCACGGCGCATTATACAATTATGTGTCAAGGGAGGAAGATCTTTTTCTCGACATCGCGGGTGCGGTGCGGGAGGCCTTCGGTGATGTCGTCTTCGTGACGTTTGCCTCCCCGGCTTCGGGAGAATTGAAAAAGCGCTGCCGGTCTTCGGGTGTGCGGATCGCCCTCGAGGCGTTTCCCGACCGTGCATATACCGACGAGGGGGCGCTCGTCGCGCGCGGCCATGAGGGAGCGGTGATAAATGATGCCAAGACCATTGCCAGCCGGGCGATAGGGATGGTGAGGGAAGGGTGCATAGAAAGCGTGAACGGGCGGCGGATAGCCTGCGAGATCGATACGCTCTGTATCCATGGCGACAACAAAGAGAGTGTTCTCGCCGCGCCTCTCATCCGGGAACATGCCGCCATGGAAGGAATAGCGGTCAAGCCCCTGGGTTCCTTCGTGTGATCTCATGGATATCGAGCGCTTCGGTGAACAGGGCATCAGGGTTATCCTCGGGCAGGCGATCGACGACGCGACCCATGAATCGGTGCGCCGTTTCTTTCTTTATACAAGCTTGCTCGGCATCCCCGGCATTACCGAGATCATCCCCTCATTCAGGTCCTGTCTCATCTGCATCGACAGGGAACGCACATGCTTCGAAGATCTGTCGGAGCTCCTCAAGGGGATGGAGGATGACTGGCGAGGGATGTCTCTCCCCGATGTACAGCGGATAGAGATACCCGTCAGGTACGGTGGCGATTACGGGCCGGACATGGATTTTGTCTGCTCCTATTCGGGTCTTTCCCCCGAGGAGGTCGTGGAGATCCACTCAGGGGCTGTCTATCGTGTTCATGCCCTGGGTTTCATGCCCGGATTTCCCTATCTGGGTCCGCTCGACAGAAGGATCTATGTGCCGCGGCAGGAGACTCCCGTCCTCAAGGTTCCCCAGGGTTCGGTGGGAATAGCCCAGCTTCAAACCGGGATCTACCCCTTCGAGTCGCCGGCGGGCTGGCGGATCATCGGCAGGACCATGGTGAGGCTCTTCGATCATCTGCACCCGCCTTTCAGTCTTCTCAGCTTTGGTGATATCGTGAGGTTCGTGCCGGCATGATAGAGGTTCTCAGTCCGGGTTTTCTGTCCATCGTCGTGGACCGCGGCAGGCAGGGTTACGGACACATAGGTGTCCCGTCTTCCCGGGAGCTCGATCGCCACGCCTCAGCGATGGCGCGTTATCTCGTCGGTATCCCCGAAGACGCGCCCCTCATCGAGATCATGGGAAACGATCTCAGGCTGCGCATCCTGGAAGAGATGACCTTTGCCATCACGGGAGCCAGGGTGAAGGCCGTTCTCGACGGCGAGCCCCTGCGTCCCTGGTCGGCCGTTCACGCGAAGAAGGGTGGTGTCCTGCGGGTTGCGGAGGTCCTGGAGGGGTTGCGGTATTACATGGCCTTCTCGGGCGTCATCGACGTGGAACCCGTGATGGGCAGTTCAACGACGAATCTCGAGTGTACCTTCGGCGGCTTTCACGGCAGGCCGCTCATGAAGGGTGACAGGATTACATTGCGGGATATCCGTGAACCCGTCGGGCTCCTGACCGTTCCCGAAACAATGATACCCTCCATGCGTGAGCCCCACCTGATCAGGGTCATCAGCGGCCCCGAGGCCGACTACTTCTCCCCCGGATCGGTCAGATTCCTGGCGAGGCGGAAGGAAACGGTTCTTTTCAAGGCCACCTCAAGGCTCAACCGCACGGGTATTCGACTTGAGGGCGAGCCGCTCATGTTCCGGGACGACGCGGAGCGGAGCATCATATCCGAGGGCCTCCTGCCGGGTACCATCCAGGTCCCGCCCGACGGACATCCCATCATCGCCCTCGCCGAGAGGACCGTCGGCGGCTATGCCAGGCTGGCCACGGTCGCGGACGCGGACATGGACGCGCTGGCCCAGATAAGACCGGGGGACAGGGTAGTCCTGAGCTCAATTGACATCGCCGAAGCCGAGCGGCTCTGGAGAGCGGGAAGGGACGCGCTTTCTTTTTACTGCAAGAAACAGTAAAGAAAACAGGTAATGGGTCATAGGTGACGGGAAGGTTTTCTCCCATTACAAATGGCCCATGACCCATTACCTGTTTTCTCCTTAACCTTTCTTCACATCTTTCGATAAAAGTGCAAGGGAGAACAAAAAAAGGGAGGGTCACATTGTGAAAGAATTCATGCGCAACTTGAGCATTACACAAAAGATGTTTGTTTCACCTGTCGTGGCAGCCATCCTGATCGCCGCCTCAGGCATTGTCTTCTATCTCTGCTTTCCCGGTTCAGTGAATCCTGTCATTTTCGCCGTCATGGCCGCCGCAGTGGTTGTCGTTCTGGTGTCGGCATACTTTATGACACGGTTTGTGCGCGGGCCTTTCCGCGAGATCTCGGAGTCCTTCGAAGGCCTTTCGAAGGGCGACCTCACAAAGAGGCTTGAAGAAGCGTCGAGCGGCGAGTTCGGTGTCATGGGCAGGAACTTCAATAGCTTCGTGGAGCGCTTCAGCGACGCCCTCTCCGGGGTCGCGGACAGGAGCAGCCAGATATCCTTCGCCGTCAATACCCTTGACGCGACAGCGAGCCAGATGGCGCGGGGGGCTGACGTCGTCCTGACGGAGATCACCTCCGTCGCGACGGCCAGCGAGGAGATGTCGGCAACGGCGACAGAGATAACGAACAACTGCATCGCGGCGGCAAAAAGCTCCGAGATAGCGAACAATTCAGCTGTGACGGGCGAGAACATCATCCAGGAGATCATCCGGAGCATGGGCCGCATCGACGAGCGCGTCAAGGAGTCGGCCCTTATCATCCACAAGCTGGGAGAACGCTCCGACCAGATCGGCGAGATTGCCGGGATCATCAACGAC
>MVQQ01000034.1 GCA_002067555.1 Syntrophorhabdus sp. PtaB.Bin184 | reverse complement strand
GCGAATCGTAGATGACGTGGTAGCCTTCGTCGAGCGCCTTGTTGAGGAGGACGTTGGCGATCCTCGAGGCCTCTTCGTGGTATCCCGGGTCCTGTTCCTTCCCGGCGAGCCGTCGCACGTCGTCGGCGTTGACGGTGACGTACTTGTTCTTGTTCTTGATGCCGGCCTCTATGGTCGTCGATTTCCCGGACGCAGGGGGCCCGCCGGTGAGGAAGACGTTCTGGGCCTCGCCCAGGTCTTTGGCCGGGACCTTGCCCTCGAGCTGTCTTTCGATGTAGATGCGCTCGACGACGCCCGGGTCGTCATCGAGAACCTCGCCCGGGACCGGTTGGCCTTCCCTCAGGGCATTGGTGACCGCTATCTCATGGAAGAGCTTCTTTGTCCTGATGCCTTCGCCCGTGGCGTTCCCCACGAATTCCTTCTGCGTCATCCGCCAGGATTCTCTCCCGGTCTTCTGAGGGGCTTCTTGTCCTGGCTTGTTGAGGCCCGGATAATCCTTGAGGACGCGGTCCGGTACGTCCTTACCCTCCTTGAGGGCCTTGTCGAGAAGTTTGCCGTGCTCCTTTGTGAAGTCTATTTCCGCGCCCTCGAGCTCGTAAGCCTGGAGCTTAATGTCGTTGTCGATGCGCCAGCGGCCGTACTCTTCCCTCGTCATCTGCCAGGGTTCTTTCGTCTTTTCCGCTTGCCCTTCCAATGGCTTTGTCCAGTCTATCCCGTTTTTCTCGAGGATACGCCTGGCAGCATGCGTAGCTTCGTTGTCCTCCAGGCCATTGGCAGTGGCGTGTAGCTTTTCAAAGCGCGTCGGGGACCTGATCTCCCCTTTCTTGACCTTCTCCCGGTACTCTTCTCTCAAGATCTCGCGTTTCTCCACCAAGGCCTTGTCCTTCTCGGACTGGGCCTTGACCAGCCTTTTCCTGATATTGCCTTCGGGAATGTTCTTATGAAGGGCAGCGTCGCCGATGTCCTGTCTGCTGGCGCCGTTGATGGCCAAGTAGGTTTCTTCGTCCATCACGGTGGGGGTCTCTTCTTCTCGAGATTCTGGCGACAATCCTTCTCGAAGCGGTGTCCCTTTAATTGCCCGGTAAGTGTTGCCCTCAGTATCCCAGGCCTTCACGACAACGCCCGTAGCATCCAGACGGCTGAATACTCTTGGGTCTTTCTGGTTCAATTCAGATGCCTTGAACCATCTCTTTCCTTTCTCCATTTTCCGCAACACGGGTTTGAGGAAGTGGTTGAAGTAATTCTCTATGATGGACGTGCCCGCGCCTTCCTGGCCTTCTCCTCCCACCATCTGCGATGCGACATAACTGCGGTGAGCCTGATCGAGAACAGACTCTTTTGTCCCTTCCTCATATTCCCTCTTCGCCTTCTCCCCGGACAGTCTATCCATGAGCTCATCGACGTCCTGCTTCTCCACGTCGAACATCCGCTCGCCCTTCTTCCCGGCGACCTTCATCGTCTTCTGTTCAACGGGTTGATTGCCGGACAGGGAAAACATACCGGAGGTGTCGAACAATTCCCCGCCAGTTTCTCCTCCCTGGGGTGCCTGTGCTCTTTTCGCATCTTCTGCAGGGGTAAGGGCCGTCCCCTCTTCCACCGCCCTTCTGGCGTCGTCCAATTCAGGGAATATCCCAAGCGACTTCCCCTCGTTGTCAACGGCCTCGTAAAGGACCATATCGTCATCGCCGATCCTTTCGATGATAGCACCGTCCCTGTGTGTGAGTATGGGCTCCCCTGGCATCGAGCCGGGTTCGTTCTCCCATCCTTCCGTTGGCCTCACGGGGGATGCGGAGACTTCTTCGACAGGCTCAGGCCTTAATGGAGGGCGTAATTCTGAGGATGTTACTTCGGTGGGTTCTTCTTCTGCGACGAAGTCGTCGTCGAGGGTTTCATCTCCACGAGCTCGTGCCTCTCCAGCATCCCGATCAGCTTCTTGAGGCCGAGTATCTTCTCGTGCCGCGTCTTGATACGCTCTAACAGCATCTTCGATTTGGGACTCATCAGCACCATGGCGCTTTAAATCCTCCTTGAGTTCAAGTATATCATCGGCTTGTTCCCGAATGATAGTATTTAGTTCACCTTTCAGCTGGTCTACGGTGACTTTCTGTCCCCGGGCCGCTGCCTGCAGGAGCGACAGGACATAGTTGTCGCTCGGTATCGTGTCCGGTCCCGGAGGTATGACACCGCTGCTCACAAGCTCCGTCGCGATATCGTCGAGGCTCCTGCCGTTCTTGCGGAAGATGAAGGAAAGGCCGTGCTGCTGAAAGTCCTCTTTCACGTTGAACCCGGCCTTTTTCACCTTTTCAGCTGACAGGCCACCCATGTCGATCACAGTCCTGATGAGGGACTTCGCGGGCTTCGCCCTGGCAGGTTCCGAGGATCGTTTCTCAATAGTCGATTCCTTCTGTTCGTGTCCTAACGGGAAGAAGCCTGGCTCCATGCCTTCCTGTCCTTTCACCAGGCGGGCGCCATATTGGCCTTCCTGTGTCGGGAAGATAGGGTAAAGACCGCCTCCCCGCTCGTTCGTAAAGTCCTCTACAAGTGGGATTACGGTCCCCTCGGGTGTCACGTACGTTTTGCTCACCCTGAAACGCGCTGTATGCGGTCCTCGAACCGGGTGAGCCTTGATGTCGAACTCATAGAAATCGCCGGGTTCGGGGGCGGCCGCCTGCTTCTTCGTCCGCGGGGGCAGCTTCTTCAACCACGTCTTGAAGCTCTCCATCGACATCGGAACGATATTGCCCAGACCCTTCCACCCCGGTTCATAGTTGGCAAGGTAGGCTGCCCGGGCCTCTTCCACGGTGTTGTACCCCAGCATGACCTTATGTTCGTCGAATTTGCCCGTCTTTGGGTCGTTCTGATAGACCACGAACACCTGAGGGCTTGCAGGGTTGGCACCTATGAAGACGTCCACTTGGTCCCCGTCCTCGCCTTCGGTCCGACGGATGTACCCGTAATGTGCCTTAAGCTCGGTTTCCCACTTCTTTCCATCCTTGGAGACGCCCCTGCGGATGGATCCCTTGGGGTTCTCGATGCTGATATTAAGGCCCTGAATCGAAATGTGCCCTTTCTTGTAGTTGTCTGCCTCGATTTGCGCCTGCGTCGGCTCTGGAAGACCGTTCTCAGGAGAAGAAGCCGCCTCGCTCGCGGCCTCGTCGACCTGCTCCTTCGTGATCCCTCCCTCAAACGTAGCGCCCGGGTACCTCAGGGCAAGGTCGTGTCTGTTGGCGGGGATGACTCCCCCGGCGGTGACATAGGCGTCGAGAAGAAGAGGTGTGATGCCCTGCGCCCTGTCGTCGTCCTGAGCCAGTGACTCATAGATGGCCCTGGCCGCGATGATATCACCGGGCTGCTCAAGAGCGGCTGCAGACGGTGTGCGCATGTCCTGGGCGGTGTATGAGATGGGCGCCCGC
>MVQQ01000033.1 GCA_002067555.1 Syntrophorhabdus sp. PtaB.Bin184 | reverse complement strand
GACGAGCACCACGACGATGTTCTTGACCACCATTTCAATCAAAGTATAGAGCGCTTCCATGCCTTAACCTTTTTTCACCGTCACCGCGATGTGTTTACCGTATCCGTCGGTCAGCTTCAATACGTCCTGCCTGTTCTTCAACATCCTGTATTCAAGTACGCCCCTGCCAAGGCCTTCCTTGACCGTTGCGGGATGCTGCAGCGCCCCGTGGTCCGATTCGACGATGACCTGGCCACCGTCGGCTATGCCGAGCGCCCCGGCGTCTTCCGGTGAGATGAACAGCCTGTCGCCGGCAATTGCGGGATTCTGGAGGTACACCGTCTTTGAATAAACGCCCTGGCCCGCCAGGTGATGATGAAAGAAAACGTTTCTCAGAACGAGAGTGAAGGGTCTTGACGGCTTATCCCCTGCGGCCCCGGCCTTTGACGCAAGCCGTGCCTGTCCATTCGTGGGCTTGAGCGATGCCCTGCCGCTGTCGTCCGCCACGAGAATCTCCTTGCCGAAGAGAACCGTGGATGCCTCCTGTTCGTCCCTGTACAGGCCGCCGCCGAGCCTATCGAGGAGAAGCCTCAGGAAGTCGAACCCCGGCGATGACCCGCCTTCCGCCCGGCCAACCTTGCGCATGAAACCATCCTCGGCGACATAGCTGCCGTCCTTCTGGGCAAAACTGCCGGAGGGAACGACAACATGGGCGTGCGCGGAGGCTCCCGTCGGGAACATGTCGCAGACCGCCACAAATGCCTTGTCCTTCAACGATTCTTCAACCTTCCTGCCGCCGAGGTAGTGAAAGGGATCGTCCTCATAGATGAAAAGGCCATCCGCCTCACCCAGGACCTCCCCGGAAGAAACGGCATCGGGCAAAACCGAAAGGACACCGACGGCGTTGGACTGGACCGCGGTAGGCATCACGACCCCCGCCTTCTGAACACCCTTAACGAGGCAGAGGTTGAGAAGCGCTTCCATGCTCTCCGTCCTGCCGCTGATACCCGTGCCGAATATGACGGCCACCCGGGAGGCCGCGGCGAAAAGAGCATAGAACCTGTCCACGCTCTTCTCGTCGGCCCCGCTTCGTACCGCGTCCCCTTTTCCTCCACCGGAACTACCCGGGAAACCTTCCAGACTCCCCGCCTCAGGATCGTTCTTTTTGTCCGCGATCAACTGCGACGCGACGCCGTTGAAGAACAAGGCGTCGGAACCCGGGGCAACCTTCACCCACACATCACAGGCTCTCGTCAGTGCCGTGGGGGAAGGATCGACGACCGCCACCTTCGCGCCCTTCATCTTCATCACCTCCCGCACCCTGTTCGCAAGGAGATGGTTATTGCCGAGAAGGTCGGCGCCGGCAACGACCACGAGATCGCAGCCATTGATCGCATCGTATTCATAGGGATAGGAAATTCCCATGCGGCGCAGCGTTTCGAGCACTCTGCCCGTATGGTAGTACCCGGCGGTCCCAAACCGGGTCTTCGAGAACCTGCCCGCAATCTGTGAGATCATGTAGGCTTCCTCGTTCGTCGCCCGGGGGGACACGATGAAACCGATCGTCCTTCCTTCCCTGTCGAGCTTCGCAAGCGCCGTCGCGGTTGCCTCCACAGCCTCGGCAAGGGTAGCTTCCGAAGCTGCCGAGCCCTGCCTGACGGTTGGTGTTGCAAGCCGTGCCTCGTTATTGACAAAGTCGTACCCGAAGCGTCCCATCACACAGAGGGAACCTTTGTTGGGAAGATGTTCCGGACGGGTCACGACCTTCGTCACGAACCTGTCCTCGAACACGTCGAGATCGAGGGAACAGCCGAAACCACAGTGAGGACAGGTTGTCGTCTGCCGCTTCGTCTGCCACTTCCTGCTCTTCAGGGGGCTTTCCTGTTCGGTGAGGGCGCCTACGGGACACACGGAGAGACACTCGCCACAGGAGATACAGTCCTCGGGCGTCTTCGGGGCCATGGCCGCCTCTATGCCGCTCCCGGTCAGTTCTAGGACCTTGCGTCCGGAGATCTCCCGGCAAGCATGGACGCAGCGCAGACAGAGCACGCATCTGTCCTCGGAGTATCTGATCAGCGCCGTCGCGTAAGGTTTCGCCTTTTTGGGCTCCCGTTCGGCGGTGAGGTCAACGGATTCGATCTTGTGTTCGAAGACAAGGTCCTGCAGACGGCATTCCCCGCCGGAGTCACAGATGGGACAGTCGAGGGGGTGATTGATGAGAAGGAACTTAAGGTATTCCCGGCGCATGGCGAAGAGCTTTTCCGATTGTGTCGTGACCGAAATACCCTCAACGGCGGCCGTGGTGCACGACGTCATCGGTTTTTCGTATCCCTCGATCTCAACAATGCAAAGTCTGCAGGAGCCAATGGGGAGAAGGTTCTCATGATAGCACAGCGTTGGAATGTGAATGCCGTTCTCCCGCGCAGCCTCGAGTATCGTTCTGCCTTCCTCGGTCTTTATCTCTTTGCCGTCTATTTTGAATGTTATCATTCCCGTTCCCTTCTCAACCAACCGCAATCATGCCTATCCTGTAACAGCGAAGGCACCGTGACGCCTCCGCGATCGCCTCATCGGTCCGGAAACCTTCTTCCACCTCGTCGAAGGTCCACTTCCTGACCTCGGGAGCCATCGGCCGCAACAGATGTCTCGCCCTGTCACCCAGAAAACCGACGTTCTCGTTCCTGTCGTAAACCTTGACATCGCCGAAAAACTTCACGAACTTCTCGCTCATGCGGGCCTTCGGTTTCTCGCCCCTCAAATACTCATCGATCTTCCAGGCAGCGCGTTTGCCGTTGCCGCAGGCGCGGACAAGGACGTCGGGGCCCGTCTCGCAGTCACCGGCGGAGAACACGCCCGGTACGTTGGTCTCGAAGGTCTCCTGATCGACCTCAAAGGTGTTCCATTTCGTTATGGCAAAATCTCCCTTCTTCTCAAGGAAGGAAAAATCAACGGCCTGACCGATGGCGGGTATGAGAATGTCCGTTTCGATCACGAACTCGGAACCCGGGACAGGAACCGGCCTTCTGCGGCCGCTCGCGTCAGGTTCCCCCAGCTCCATGCGGATACACTCCACGCCGACGACCTTGCCTTCCTTTTCGAGGATCCGCGAAGGATTGCACAGGTAGTGGAACTCGACCCCTTCTTCCTCCGCTTCGTGGATCTCGACCGGGTCGGCGGGCATTTCCTTTTTCGTGCGCCTGTAGACCAGATGGACATCGGGCTTGCCCACGCGGAAGGACGATCTCACGCAGTCCATGGCCACGTTGCCGCCGCCGACGACGACGACCTTCTTTCCCTCGGGATAGGGGTCTTCCCCGTTGTTGATGTCGAGAAGATACTTCACGCCGGGGATGAAGCCACGATACCCCATGTCCTCGCCCTTAACCCCCATGGGTGAGGAG
>MVQQ01000032.1 GCA_002067555.1 Syntrophorhabdus sp. PtaB.Bin184 | reverse complement strand
TTGATGTCCCAGGCCTCCGTGTGTGTGGCACCCGGGTAGTCGAGGACCGCGTACGTGTAGCCGGCGGCCCCGACCGGGGGGCAAGTCAGAAGGATCAAGGCCATGCATGCGATTACTGCGAAAGCTCGTTTCATCTCGCTCCTCCCTGAGAGAGTCCCGAACCTGACGTGCCCCGGTCCTGTTTCCCGCTCTTCGGCCATACTTTCGGCGGATCCCGATGGATGCACATATGATAGCGAAAACGCGGGATGCCTGTCTGTCGCGGAAAGTGTAATTATTTTGTAGTTATTCCGGTGATGCGGGCGTCATTTTCCCGGTGACAGGCGGGAGGGTGCGGGGTTGTTTTATAGGACCGATAGGATGAATGGGACCTATAAGGCCAATAAGACCCATAGGACGCGTAGGGCATATAGGACGTAGGGGTTGTGGGGGGGGCTAGAGCATGGTTTTCAGTTTGTCCATGTCTTCCCAGGCTTCCTTGATCCTGCCCTGGCTGCGCAGGAGATAGGAGGGGTGGTAGGTGGGCAGAAGTGGAATGCCGCGGAAGGTCGTCAGTTTGCCGCGAATGCGGGTTATCGGGGCATCCGTTTCGAGAAGCGTGTTATAGGCATGGCGCCCGAGGGTGCAGATGATGCGGGGCCGGATGATGTCGAGTTGCGCGAGGAGGTATTCCTTGCACGCCGCCGCCTCATCCGGCTCGGGGTCGCGGTTCCCGGGCGGTCTGCATTTGAGGACGTTGCAAATGAAGATGTCGTTTCTCGTGAGCCCGATGCGCTCGATGAGCTGGTCGAGGAGCTTGCCTGCCCTGCCGACGAAAGGCCGTCCCTGATTGTCCTCTTCTTCTCCGGGCGCCTCGCCGACAAAGACGATGGCGGCCTTCGGGCTCCCTTCTCCGAAGACGACATTCTTGCGCGTCTTCGCAAGCCCGCACCTTTCGCAGTTCATGACTGCTTTCTTCAACCCGGAGAGCGTCGGCCCTTCCTTTTCGGCAAACACATACTCATCGATGCCCATATTCTTCAATGCAATAAGGAATCTCTTCGCATCAAGCATAATAAAAGCCCAAAAGCGGGTGATGGGTTATGGGTGATGGGTTATGGGAAAGACAAAAAGACAGATCGGTCCCCATGACCCATAACCCATCACCTGTCATCTGTATCTCTCCGGTATCGTCGGCATCTTCTTCACGGACTCGAAGACGTGCGCCGCCTGCAGCATCCTTCCTTCATCAAGGGGTTTGCCGATGATCTGGAGGCCTATGGGAAGACCCTTCCTGTCGAAGCCGCCCGGGATGGAGATGCCCGGCAGACCAGCCAGGTTGACAGGTATGGTGAAGATGTCCGAGAGGTACATGGTGAGAGGGTCTTCCAGGCGCTCCCCGACCTTGAAGGCTGTCGTCGGGGAAACGGGCGTGACGATGAGGTCGCAGGACGCGAAGGCGGCATCGAAGTCGCGCCTGATGAGGGTGCGCACCTTGCCGGCCTTGCGGTAGTAGGCGTCGTAATAACCGGAGGAGAGCACGTAGGTCCCGAGAATGATCCTGCGTTTCACTTCCTTGCCGAAACCCGCAAAGCGGGTCTTCTTGTACATGTCGATGATGTCTTTTCCTTCTTCGCGCAAGCCGTACTTGACGCCGTCGTAGCGCGCAAGGTTCGACGAAGCCTCGGCGGTGCAGATGATGTAATAGGTGGCCACGGCGTGACGTGTATGGGGAAGCGATACGTCGACGAGTTCTGCCCCCTGGTCCTTGAGGAGTTGCAGGTTCTCTTCGTAGTTCTTCCTGACGTCCTCTTCCATGCCCTCAACGAAGTATTCACCGGGTATGCCGATCCTTTGCCCCTTGATGTCCCTGCCGAGGAAGGATTGGTAGTCGGGAACGGGTTCAGGTATGGACGTGGAGTCGAGCGGATCGTGGCCCGCGATGACGCCGAGCATGGTGGCGCAGTCGCTCACGGTCCGGGAGAAGGGACCGATCTGGTCGAGGGAAGAGGCGAAGGCTATGAGGCCATACCGTGAGACCCTGCCGTAGGTGGGTTTCATGCCGATAACACCGCAGAGGCTTGCCGGCTGGCGGATGGAGCCGCCCGTGTCGGTGCCGAGGGCACCGACGCATAACCCCGAGGCGACCGCCGCAGCGGAGCCGCCGCTAGAGCCGCCGGGGATCCGTGAGGTGTCCCAGGGGTTCGCCGTTGTCTGAAAGGCCGAGTTCTCGGTGGATGAGCCCATGGCGAACTCGTCCATATTGAGCCTGCCAAGATGCACGAAGCCGGCCTCCTTGAGCTTCCTGATGACCGTGGCGTCATAGGGGGGCACAAAGCCTTTCAGGATGTTCGAGGCACATGTGGTCTCGATCCCCTTCGTGCAGAGAATATCCTTCATGCCGAGCGGTATGCCGAGGAGCGGCGCATCTTCTCCGCGCGATATCCTCTCATCGGCCTCGCGCGCCATCTCCATGGCGTGATCGTCCGTCGTCCGGAGATAGGCGAGTATCTCGCCGTTATACTTCCCTATGCGATCAAGATAGTACCCTGTCAACTCCACGGAGCTGACCTCTTTCTTCTTCAGCATCTCTCTCAACTGCACTATTGTCGAATTCAGTATATCCACACCTCATCTCCTAAGATGGACGCTGGGAAAAGGTAATGGGTAATGGGTAATGGGAGAAACGGTCCTTCCTATAACCCATCACCCATCACCTATCACCTATCCCCCGTCCTCACTCTACCTCTATGATTGGTGGCACCTTGAAGAAGGTGTCGGTTCTTGCCGGGGCGTTGCTTACCGATTCCTCCGCCGTGAAGGAATCCCTGACCGCGTCCTCCCGCATGACGCATGCCACGGGCACGGGATGGCTCGTGGGTTCAACGCCATCGGTGTCAAGGGCGTTCAGCGAGTCCATATACTCGAGGATGCTGTCTATCTGTCTTGTATATGCATCTATCTCCCCGGCATTGAGATCAAGCCTGGCAAGATGCGCCACATACTCAACAGTCTCTCGTGTTATTTTCATGTCACTCCTCTCTCACGTTGCAGGTCTCAAGTCACAGGTCACAAGTCGCAGGTCAGGAGACCAGGACAGATTTTCGCCGTCCACACCGTTACAAGTAGATTCCCGCAGGTATCTGAAACCACTTCCCGGGTATCTTCCGGTAGCCGCTTCAAAGTTCCGTCGCATCAGCCTGAAGCCTGAAACCGCCTTCTCGTCCATCCCGGTCCTGACTTCCCGGCTTCAGCGTCTTCAAAGACCTGAGACCTGAAACCTGAGACCTGAGACCTGAGACAGTTGTTTATCCACACTCCGCCACGGCCTTGATGATGTCGCCGCGGGTGACGATGCCGACCACCTTGTCATTATCGATGATGGGCACC
>MVQQ01000031.1 GCA_002067555.1 Syntrophorhabdus sp. PtaB.Bin184 | reverse complement strand
GGTCTCCGCTCAGAAGCTCAGAAGGAACCTGATCGGGACCATTCAGGTCATCTCGATGATGCTGGAGACCCGCGATCCCTACACGGCGGGACACCAGAGAAGGGTATCGGCCCTTGCCCGCTCCATGGCTCAGGAGATGGGCCTTAGCAAGGACGTGATCGACAACATCAGGATGGCGGGTAATATTCACGATATCGGCAAGATGTCCGTGCCGGCTGAGGTTCTCGTCAAGCCGACAAGGCTAAGCGCAATAGAGATGCAACTGATACGGACCCACCCCCGGACGGGTTATGACATTCTGAAGGTGGCGGATCTGCCCTACCCGATCGCTGAAGCCGTTCTCCAGCACCATGAGAGGCTCGACGGCTCCGGCTACCCACAGGGGCTCAAAGGGGACGAGATCCTCATCGAGGCATGCATTCTGTCCGTAGCGGACGTGGTGGAGGCCATGGCGTTCGACCGTCCGTACAGGCCCGCCCTCGGGATCGATGTTGCTCTCGAGGAGATCGAACGGAACAGGGGCATCGCTTACCGGCCGGAAGCGGCTGACGCCTGCCTGAGGCTTTTCCGGGAAAAGGTGTTCAAATTCGAATAGAACGGTTTCGTCCTTTCCCTGTCTTAACACGGAATTCCCCACCATCTAGAAGGTTTCATAGTGGGCCACAATCCGGATTGTCCACTTGCGCCGTGAGGCGACCCATGCCGCTTTTCGTGATGGCGATACTGGCTCATGCTCCTTGCGGCTTTTCCTCTATAGGCGGCATTCCACGGCTCCCCCACAGCCAGCCCCGGTATGCCAGAGACTATTTCGCAGATGTACCCTACAGGACAGGAAACGAACCCCCGGTACACTTTCCACTTGCGTACGGCCGGCTGCTGGCGTATAACAGGCAGGAAGACGAAAACATTGCGCCCCTGCCTGGCCCCTCTCACCTTGGGCAATTGGAGCCCAAGCGTCATGAGTCAGGTTCGGGCCTTTTGACCTCTGACCAGCACTTCCTTCCAGTTGAGGTCAAAAGATGACGTTCCGGGAGAATCCCCGAAATCGCCACGCTCCTCAGGATTGACGGCAACACCCTTGGAAAAAGAACGAGCAGAATAAAAATGACCAAGAGTCTCAGGGACCAGATGAAACCTGAACGCAGCCGGACAGCGGAGGAAAAGGCAAAGACAATCATGGACTGGATAGAGGACCGGAAGCTCCACGAAAGGATCTTCGGAGAAGCCGCAAGGGAAGCGATAGCCAGCGCCCACGCCGCCGGCCTCTACACGACACACGGCGACGACAAGGGTGTGTTATCCGGCTGTACCCCGACGGTCATAAGGAATACATGACGGAAGAGGAACGGGAAAAGATCCTCAAAGCGGTCCGCCGAGAGGAGCCTCCAGAGTGAGAGGGCGGCCCATAGTCCGCCGGACAGCACGTATTACAGCACCATACAAGAGAAGTGTTCATTTTGAAGAGATCACGCGGTGAAAATGTACGCATGATTTGTTCAATTTGTTCACATCGTCCCCGTGCCCGCGTGCCGAATTGTGCTTGCTTTTCTGTTTCAATGTGCTACAATTGTAACAGAGGTGAATAACATGAGCATAGCGATCCGTATAGACGATGAACTATACAACGAGGCCAAAAAGAGTGCGGAAGCCGAAAGCAGGACCGTTCCCCTGCAGGTGGCTTACTGGGCCCGGATCGGAAAGGCTGCCCTGGACAACCCGGACCTTCCGGGTGAGCTGATCCGGGACATCCTGGCAGCGAAAAAGCAGGGCGAGTTCGAGCCCTTCGAATTCCAGCCTGAAGAATGAACATTGTCCAGTCGCCATATTTCCGGCGCGTCTACAAGAAGCTTCACCGTAATCAGGTCAAGCCCGTCAACGAGGCGATCAGGCATATCATGTCGGATCCAACATGCGGCGAAGAGAAGAAAGGCGACCTGGCCGGTGTGCGGGTGTACAAATTCCGTGTCCTTGACCAGGAGTTCCTCCTGGCTTATGAGTGTGATGAAGAGGCGCTCTTCCTGCTTGGCCTGGGTGTCCACGAGAACTTCTATCGGGACCTGAAGGGTCTCCGGTAAGACACAGTTCCCCTTTGGATTTGGGCAAGTCGCGGCCACTCTCTACCCTATTATCTAGTTGGGATAATTCCAATGGAGAGCGAACAAAGGCAAAGAGGGTGACTCAAAACCCGAATCCCCAAGAATTCCCTTCGGGAGCCCGTTTTTCTGGGCTATAATTGTCGATCATGAAGTTTTCCATCCGCAGAGACGTGTCACTTACCTCCTACGCCCATGACCTCTCCGGCCTTGAGGGGACCCCCATTGAACTCGCCCTACCTTACAAGCTCGAGGACTTCCTCGCCGGGATGGCCCACCTCGATGACGTGGCGGCGTACGTCCGGAGCGCCGGAATCATCGTCAACAGCTTACACGCTGCACAGGGTCGCCTCTCCGATGAGAGCTTCCTCTCGTGGGCCCTTCCGACCGTACAATTTGCCGAGATGGTCGAGGCCAACGTCGCGGTGTTTCACCCTGAATCCGTTCCGAAGCTGTCGAAACCTTCTGCTCAATCCATCGCGCTCAGGAACGTGAAACGTCTCCAGAGGGAAACACCTACAGTCGTCGCCATGGAGACTTTCGGGAATGCGAAGAGAGTCCTCACCCCTGAGGAGATCATCGAGTTCAAACTCCCCCTCGTGCTGGACACCTCGCATCTTTTCGTCGAACGGATCTTCCAGGTCATCGAGGCATACAGCCAGGGCATCGTGGTTTTGCACTTGTCCGAGTTGCGCGGCGAGGGCAAGGAGAGCCTGCCCCACCTGCCCGTCGAATCTTACGGTATCGAGGTCCTGCAGGCCCTCAAGGCACGGAACTGGGACGGCAACGTTACGCTCGAATACCTACCCCAGTTCCACGACAGACTGATTCCGGATCGTCAGGCTCTGGAGGAGATCTTCGGGTGAAGACGCTTGTAATTGGCGACGTGCATGGATACCATAAACAGCTTCAGGACGCCCTGGCCAACGCGGACTATCAGGAAGGAGATCGGCTCATATTCCTTGGTGACTATATCGACAGAGGGCCCCGATCCCCCGAGGTTATGGAGTTCCTCGTATCCTTAAAGAACCCCGCCAACGTTTATCTGAGGGGTAACCACGAAGAACTGCTCATCAAGGCGCTGG
>MVQQ01000030.1 GCA_002067555.1 Syntrophorhabdus sp. PtaB.Bin184 | reverse complement strand
CCCAGGCGGTACAGGTTGTCGCTCTTGCCGACGGTATGGGTCACATCACCGCCGATGATCATGTCTGCTGCCAGAGCCTGACCGGCAAGGAGAAGACAGAAAACGCAGAGCATCGTTTTCATTGATGTTTTCATAGGTATAACAGGAGGTTATTCTATTATACCTTGGGGAAATTGACAACAGAAAAAGTGAGAACGGCAATACGGCGGCTTTTACATTTTTCTTGAAACGTCTCGGGGGTCATGCGTAAATTTAACCATGGCGCGCCCTGATGACGAAGTCTTCCCTGTTTCCTTCCACATGCTGGGGATCATCCACCGGGACGGGCGAAATGATGAGCTCCTCGGAAAATGGATCGATGCGCTGACACCCGGGGTCATCACGCTGGAGTTGTCCCCCTACGGCCTTGCCTTCCGGCAGGCGATGGGAAAGGTCCACCGGGAACGCATCGACGATATCGTTTGCTCCCTGCGGAGCGAAGGTCGCCACTTTTTGCCCGGCAATCTCGACGACCTTTACGCCTACGTGGATGTCCCTCACGAGTTCACCATCGCCGACGAGTATTGCAGACGGAGCGGTGCGCGTCTGTATCCTGTGGATATGGATTTTTTTTCCTGGACGAAGCTTCGGCGGATAGACGAACTCATAAGCCGGGAAAATGTGGAGAAGAACCTGACCTTTGGGGTGTCCGACGGCCGGGGAAGGGAGAATGTCCTGGCGAGCCTGTATTTCCGGTCGGGAGTCACGGCTTTTTCATACACTGGTGAGATGGCGCTACGCGACGGGTATATGTGCCGCGGCATCGGAGTGCTCGCGAAACGTTTCAGCGGAAAGCGTTTCCTCCATATAGCCGGCTGGAGGCACCTTGCGGACCCCTTGGGTCTCTACGCCCGATTCCACCCCGTGAAGATATTCCCCTATGATTAAGCTTTTCGTCTTCGATCTCGGTAATGTGATCCTCCCTTTTGAGCACAGGCAGATAGCCGTGAAGCTGCACGAGGTCTCGCTCATCAAAGACCGCTGTACCCCCGAGGATATATTCCGGTATCTTTTCGACCGCGAGAAGGGTTTCGTGAATGCCTACGAGGAAGGCCGCCTCTCTACGAAGGATTTTTTCAGGAAGATCAAGGAAAGATACAAACTCGAACTCGAGCCCGAGGAGTTCAAGGATATCTGGAATGACATATTCGAGGAAGACACTGCGGTCAGCGAGATCATCCTTTATCTCAAGGAGAGAGGGTATCCCATCGTCCTCTTGAGCAACACGAACGAGCTTCACTTCTCCTATGTCATGGAAAGGTTTCCCATAATACACCATTTCGATGAATGGATACTCTCCTTCGAGGTGGGGGCAAAGAAACCCCGGGAAGAGATCTACAACATGGTGTTCGAGACACGTTCGTTCGAGCGACACGAAGCACTTTACATAGACGACATCCCCGAGTACGTCGCGGCGGCCGCGGGCTACGGCATCCCCGGGATAGTCTTTAAAGAGGCTGCCGACATCTGGAAGGTGATACGAGAGAATTGTGTATAGAAGACGGGTAATAGGTAATAGGTGATGGGTAATGGGCGGGAAGCTTCTTTTCCCATAACCCGTGACCTATAACCCATAACCTAGTTTCCCAGGAGACCCATGCTTCCTTTTCCCGAGATAGACCCTGTCATTTTCAGAATCGGCCCTTTTGCCATGCGGTGGTACGGGCTCATGTACATCCTCGGGTTTTTGGCCGGGTACGGGCTCACCGTTTACCAGCTGCGGGGGGGCAGGAAGCCCGGGATGCCCCGGGAGGCAGTGGACGACCTTTTCTTCTACCTTATCATAGGACTCATCGTCGGCGCCCGCCTGGGATACGCCGTTTTCTATAATCTCCCGTTCTATGTCGAGAACCCGCTCGAAATATTCATGGTCTGGCATGGCGGCATGTCGTTCCACGGCGGCCTCGCCGGGGCGTTCATCGCAGCCGTCATTATAATAATAAGGAAGAAGCTTCCCTTCCGCGACACGGCGGACCTCGTCATCCCGGCGGCCCCCGTCGGGATCTGCCTGGGAAGGCTGGGAAACTTCATTAACGGGGAGCTTTTCGGTAGACCGGCCGGTGTGCCGTGGGCCATGGTCTTCCCCCAGGGCGGTCCCGTCCCCCGCCATCCCTCGCAACTCTACGAGGCCCTCTTCGAGGGACTCCTCCTTTTCGTCATTCTCTGGTTCTACAAGGACAGGAAGAAGCGCGAGGGCGATGTCTTTGCGCTCTTTCTCATCCTCTACGGTCTGTTCAGGACCTTCTGCGAGTTCTTCAGGCTCCCCGATGCCCAGCTCGGTTCCGTCCTCGGTCCTTTCAGCATGGGCCAGGTCCTGAGTCTCATCATGGTCCTCATCGGCATCGGACTGAAGTTCATCCTCTTTCCGTGGCTGGAGCGAGGAAAGAACAGTTAAAGACAGTTTCGGGTTCCAGGTTTCACGTCTCGGGCAAAAGAGAGAGGCCTGATCGCATGGTCTTCTAACCTGAAACCTGGAACCTGAAACTGTTTCTAGAGTTTTTCCACGAGGCCCGTGTCGATGTCGTAGTAGAGTGGGATGACCGCTATCTTTCCGTCCTTGACCATCTTTTCCAGTATTGGTTTCGATGACGCGATGGCGGTTGTCACGAGTTTTGCGTTCTCCCTGATGGCGTTGTCGACGAGGTCGCCAGACTGTCCCTTGACGTTCTCGAGGGCGGGGAGGATCGCGTTTGCGATAGCGCCGATGTGGCCGTGGGCCTCGCCGCCTTGCGCTGTTGCCGTGACGGCGCCGCATTTGGAGTGACCGAGGACGACAACGAGAGGGGTGCCGAGATGGTCGACGGCGTACTCGATGCTCCCGAGAGCGATGTCATCGACAATGTTTCCGGCAAGCCTGATGATGAAGAGGTCGCCGATGCCCTGATCGAAGAGGATCTCGGGAGGGATGCGGGAATCGGAGCATCCGACGATGACGGCGAAGGGTTTCTGGCCGGCTGAGACCTCATCGCGGCGGGCCCGGTCCTGGTTGGGGTGGGCTTGTTTCATGGCGGCGAAACGCTTGTTGCCGTCGAGCAGGGTTTGCAGTGCGTCATTGATGCGGGCATCCTTGGCCATAATAGTTCCCCCTGGTTTTTTAGAAACTATCATAATGGATTTATGCGTCTTCATCAAGTTAAAAGGCCGCGGTGGCTCCGGGCGCTTCAAGGCCTACAAGTATTGTGAAAAGATTAACAAAATTTTGTTGACATCACCACCCGGCGCGTTTAAAATAGTCTGTTCAATAAGCTAAATACGGGTAGCTTAAGCTTAAATACGG
>MVQQ01000029.1 GCA_002067555.1 Syntrophorhabdus sp. PtaB.Bin184 | reverse complement strand
AGCACCCGCCCGGTCGGTGAACTTTCCCGTGCTCTCGAGGACGACATCGATCCCCAGGTCCTTCCAGGGGAGGGATTCAGGTTCTTTCATGGCATATGCCTTGATTTCCTTGCCGTCGATGATGATGGCGTCTTCCTTGTGCTTCACGTCGTGGCTCATGATGCCATGAACAGAATCATATTTCAGGAGATGGGCAAGCGTTCTCGGATCCGTAAGATCATTGACGGCAACGAATTCGACATCCTTCCTGTTGAAACCGGCCCTGAGGACAAGTCTACCGATCCTTCCAAAACCGTTGATCGCGACCTTCACGGACATATTCGACCTCCCCTTGTTTTTTTACAATAGTAATGGAAAGACCGTGTCATGTCAACCTCTTATTGGCACAAAGCCGCGACAGATGCGGCTTGAACCGCTTGAACCGCTTGAACGCTCAAAAGACCCTGCCAGAGGGCGGTGTGGCCCTGGGACAGGACAACCGGACCCGCGAGGGTCTTGTTTGTTCATTCTCCGTTCAAACGGCTCGAGCGGTTCAAGCGGTTCAAGCGGTCTTCTACTGTGTTATCGCTCTTTTGCTGAAGACCGACCATCCGCCGATGACGTAATGGATGCCCGATATGATGGTGGCTGCCGCCGTGATCACGAAGAGCACCATGGTGTAGGACCTCAGGTCGATCCTGTCCGCCGACCAGAGCGCGTAAAGTATGGTTGCGATCTGGCATGCAGTGGTCACCTTGCCGAAGACCGTCGGCCTCGGTTTGACGTTGCTGGCGTAGCGGTACAATACAAGGTAGCCGGCGGCGATGACAACGTCCCTCCCCAGGACAAGGACCGTGAGCCAGCCCGGGATGATATCGACGACATAGAGCATGATGAAGGCCGCGACGAGCATGGTTTTGTCGGCAATGGGGTCGAGGTATGCGCCGAGTTCGGTCTTCGATCCCGTCACTCGCGCGATGAAACCGTCAAGGAGGTCCGATATGCCCTGAATGAGAAAGAGATAGAGGGCAAGGCGCATACGTCCCTGGTAGACGGCATAAATGAAATAGAATGTGACAAAGAAACGGAATATGGAAAGGATATTGGGAAGATTCATGGACCGCGTCACGTTACCCTTCGTCATCTTGATAGTAACCGTTCCTGAACGTGGCACACTTATCGATAAAACTCAGCTTCACGGTATCGGTGGGCCCGTTGCGCTGTTTTCCGATGATCACCTCGGCGACGCCCTTGTTGTCATCCCTGTCCTTATTATACACTTCATCGCGGTAAATGAAGAGGATGACGTCGGCATCCTGCTCGATTGCCCCCGATTCCCGAAGATCGGCAAGGCGCGGCCGCTTGTTCTCCTTCTCGCGGGTCTCCGGCGCCCTGTTGAGCTGCGAAATGGCGATAATGGGGATGTTGATCTCCTTTGCCAGCGCCTTGAGAAACCGTGATATCTCGGATATCTCCTGTTCCCTGCGGTCCCCTCCGCCCGAGCGCCCCCGCATGAGCTGGAGATAATCGACGACGAGAAGACCCACGTTGTGTTCCTTCTTGAGACGACGCGCCCGCGCCCTTAATTCGAGGACGGACAGCGCCGGCGAGTCGTCGATGAACATGTGGGCCTCGCTGAGCTTCCCCGCGGCCCTGACCAGTTTCGGCCACTCATCCCGGGAGAAGGTACCCGTGCGGAGCTTCGAATGCTCTATCTCGGACTCGGAGCTCAAGAGCCTCGTGACGAGCTGCTCCTTGGACATCTCCATGGAAAAGATGCCCACGGGGACAGGGTTTTCTTTCAGCATGGAGACATGCTGGGCAATATTCATGGAGAAGGAGGTCTTCCCCATGCTTGGCCTGCCGGCGACGATGATGAGGTCCGAGGGTTGCAGACCGCTCGTCAGCCTGTCGAGGTCGATGAAACCCGTGGGAACCCCCGTGACCGTCTGCTTCTTTTCGTAAAGACGCTCGATGGTTTTTATGTTCTCCATCACGAAGTCTTTGACGGGCAGGTAGGTTGGCTTGAGCTTGTTCTCCGAGACCTGGAATATGAGCTTCTCGGCCTCGTCGATATACGCGTCGACCTCGGTCTCGGCGTTGAAGCCCTTTTCGATAATCTCCGTGGCCACGTTGATAATGGTCCGGACGAGGGACTTCTCCTTTATGATCCTGGCGTAATAAGCGACATTGGCCGCCGACGGCATGAGATCCACAAGGGTGTTGAGATAGGTCACACCGCCTATGGCCTCGATAAGACCCCTGTCCTTCGCAAGACTGCTTACCGTGATGATATCGATGGCATCGTTCTTCTCGTAGAGATGGACCATGAGGTCGAAGATCTTCCCATGGACATCGCGATAAAAATCGGAGGGACCGACGACGTCGACCACCTTGTTCATGGATTCCGGATCGATGAGAAGCCCGCCGAGCAACGACTGCTCGACCTCGATGTTCTGGGGAGGTACCCGCGCTCCGGCAGGGCCCGTCACATCCCTGGCATTCTTTAGGACCCGGGCCATTTAAGCCTCTTCTTTTTCCACCTCTATCTTGACCTCGGCGTTGACGTCCGGCTGCAGGTGGATCACGACTGTGTGTGAACCGGTCGTCTTGATCGGCTCTTCAAGGCGAACCAGTTTCCTGTCCACCTCTACACCCGAGAAGACCTTGACGGCCTCGACGACGTCCTTGTGGGTAACGGAGCCGAAGAGTCTGCCGTCCTCGCCAGCCTTCTTCTTTATCGTCAGTGTTGTCTCCTCGAGTTTCGTCTTCAATTCCGAGGCAGTCTGCAGATCCCGCGCCTTTTTGTTCGAAACGCTGCGCACAATATTCTCGAAGCGGACGACGTTTCCCTCCGTCGCAGGCACGGCCAATCCCCTGGGAACGAGAAAATTCCTCCCGTACCCGTCCCTGACGGTCACCGTATCGCCCTTCTTCCCCGTACCCTGGACATCTTCAATGAGTATGAGTTTCATCGGTTGCCTCCGTTATTTCAGTAATGTCGTAAAGGGCAGAAAGGCAATGTGACGGGCCATCTTGATGGCCTCTTTCAGTTTACGCTGGTGATTGGCGCAGGTCCCCGTCATCCTTCTGGGCATGATCTTACCCCTCTCCGTGATGAACGATTTGAGAAGCTTCGGGTCCTTGTAATCGATGACTATGTTGGAATCCTGGCAGAACCTGCATACCCTTCTTCTCACATAGACCCTTTTCTTCGGTGAATCGGACCGTGTTGTCCTCATTGGTCTCGGCATCTATTCCTCCATCCAGAAAATTTT
>MVQQ01000028.1 GCA_002067555.1 Syntrophorhabdus sp. PtaB.Bin184 | reverse complement strand
GTCCTCCATGATCTTCTTCGTCTCGTTGACCATCTTCATCTCTTCCTTGGTGTACCCGGTATCCAGGAAGCTGTCGATGTGCGGCAGGACGTTGAAGGCGATCTGGTGGGGATAGACCTTCTTCTCGATGGTTTTCATGTTGTAAATGGCGAGGACCTGGCTTTCCAGCTCCTTTATGGCCTTCTGTCCCGTTCCGGAGACTGCCTGATAGGTGGACACGACGATCCTCTTGATCTTCGCGGCGTCATGGAGCGGTTTCAAGGCAACGACCATCTGGATCGTCGAGCAGTTGGGGTTGGCGATGATGCCCCGCTTCGTGTGCTGCGCTATGGCGTGCTCGTTTACCTCGGGCACGACGAGGGGAACGTCCTTCTCCATTCTGAAGGCGCTCGTGTTGTCGATGACCACGCACCCGCTCGCCGCAGCGATGGGCGCGAACTTCTGGCTCACGGCACCGCCGGGTGAAAAGAGGCCGATGTCGATGTCCCTGAAGGAGTCCTCCTTCAGTTCCTGTACCTTTACATCTTCACCATGGAAGCTCATGGTCTTGCCCACGCTCCGCGAGGAAGCGAGAAGCGTCAGGTTCTTGACCGGGAAATTCCGTTCCTCGAGGACTTTCACCATTTCATTTCCGACCGCGCCGGTGGCCCCGGCGACTGCTACGTTGTACTGTTTCATCTAGCCCTCCAGCTTTTTCTTGAGATAGTTTATCAACCCGCCTTCGTTGATGAGGTCAACCATGAAGGGGGGTATGGGTTTGGCTTTCACTTCTTTTCCGCTGTACTGGATGATGCCCGTCGATATGTCGACCTCGATCTCGTCACCGTCATTGACAAGATCGCAGATATCCGCCTCCAGGAGCGCGAGACCCTTGTTGAAGGCATTGCGGTAGAATATCCGTGCGAATGTTTTCGCGACGACAAGGGGTATGCCGAGCGCTGTGATGGCGAGCGGTGCGTGTTCCCGTGATGAGCCGCAGCCGAAATTGGTGCCCGAGACGATGATGTCGCCGGCCCTGACCTCTTTCGGAAAGTTCGGAGCGAGGGGTTCCATGCAGTGCTGTCCCAGGACCTTCGGGTCCGTGTGCGCGAGATACTGTGCCGGGATGATGATGTCGGTATCGATATTGTCGCCGAATTTCCAGATCCTTCCTTTTACGATCATAATACCTCCTCAGGACGGGCTATCCTTCCCTTGACGGCTGTGGCCGCCGCTACGGCCGGACCGGCGAGGTAGACCTCGCTCCCGGGATGCCCCATCCTTCCGATGAAGTTCCTGTTCGTTGTCGCCACGGCTCTCTCGCCTTTCGCCAGCACACCCATATGGCCGCCGAGGCATGGACCGCAGGTGGGAGGAGATATGAGGCAGCCCGCGTCGAGGAATACCTGGAAGTATCCCCGGCGCATCGCTTCACCGTAGATCGCGGGGGTCGCCGGGATGATGATGCATCTTAAACCTTTACTGACCTTCTTTCCCCTGAGAATGGCGGCCGCCATCTCCAGGTCTTCCAGTCTGCCGTTGGTGCAGGAACCGATGACGACCTGGTCTATATCTATGGTGGTCAGTTCCCCGGCGTCCCGCACGTTGGACGGGAGCGAGGGGCAGGCGACGCTGAAGCCGACCTTCGAGACGTCGATCTCGTACACCTGGCTGTACTTCGCGTCGTCGTCACTTGCGTAGACCTTGTATGGCCGCGTGGCGTGCTCCTTCATGTAGGATATTGTCTTGTCGTCGACGGGGAATATGCCGTTCTTCCCCCCGGCCTCGATGGCCATGTTGGCAATGGAGAACCGGGAATCCATGGACAGGGCGGCTATTGCCTCACCGCTGTATTCCATGGCGCTGTAAAGCGCCCCGTCAACGCCTATCATGCCCAGGATGTGAAGGATGAGTTCCTTTCCCGTCACCCACTTCCGCCATTTTCCGTAACAGTGGAACTTGATGCTCTCGGGCACCTTCAACCAGGTGCGGCCCGTCACCATACCGTAGGTCACATCCGTCGAGCCCATGCCTGTGGAGAAGGCGCCGAGGGCCCCGTAGGTGCAAGTGTGGCTGTCGGCGCCGATGACGAGATCGCCTGCCACCACCAGTCCCTTTTCGGGCAACAGGGCGTGCTCAATGCCGCATTCACCGCCCTCGAAGAAGTTGACGATGCCGTACTTTCGGGAGAATTCCCGTATCCTTTTGCAGTTCTCGGCTGAAAGGATGTCCTTGTTGGGTGTAAAATGGTCAAGAACGAAAACGACCTTGTTGGGGTCGAAGACGGCCTTTGCCCCGACCTTCTCGAATTCCTCCAGGGACAACGGCGCCGTGATGTCATTCGCCATGGCGAGGTCTATCCTGCAATCCAGGATCTCCCCCGGCTCCACCCGCTCCCTGTCCGCGTGCGCTGCCAGTATCTTTTCGGTGATGGTCATTCCCATATCTTTTCCTTTCAGGATTTCTTTGTTTTCATGTATTCCAGCCTGTTCAGCGCGTTTATGTACGCCTTTGCACTGGCGACTATGATGTCTGTGTCCGCCCCTTTCCCTATGGCTTTGAGACCTTTCTCGGAGAGCTTGACGAAAACCTCGCCCTGGGCGTCCATGTCCTGGGTGATGGAGTTCACGGAGAACTTCTCCAGCTTGCTCGTCGTCTTGACAAGCCTCTTGATGACCTTGAAGGCCGCGTCGACGGGACCGTCGCCGGTGCCGACGTCCTGGACCGTATTCCCGTCTATCTCCATCTTCACCGTGGCCGTCGGTATCGTCGTGTTCCCGCAGCTCACGTTGAGGTACAGGAGTTTTACCCTTTCGGCCGTCTTGTATATCTCATCCATGATGATCATCTCGATGTCTTCATCATAGACGTTCTTTTTCATGTCCGAGAGTGTCTTGAAACGCTTGAAGGCCAGGTTCAATTCCTTTTCGTCGAGGATATATCCAAGGTTCTCGATGCGGTCCCGGAAGGCATGCCGGCCGGAGTGTTTTCCGAGGACGAGGGAACTTTTCGGTATGCCCACCGATTCGGGGGTCATGATCTCGTAGGTGAGCTTCGCCTTCAGGAGGCCGTCCTGGTGGATGCCCGATTCATGAGCGAAGGCGTTGGCGCCGACGATGGCCTTGTTCGGCTGCACGGGCACCCCCGTGATGGAGGTGATGAGCCTGCTCGTCGGGTATATCTTCTCTGAGACGATGCGCGTGTCGGCGGTGAAGCTC
>MVQQ01000027.1 GCA_002067555.1 Syntrophorhabdus sp. PtaB.Bin184 | reverse complement strand
AGACGGTGCGGTTGAGAAAGGATTTGAAACCGAATATCTCGAGTCTGGCCAGTTTCATTGGATCGATTCGATGGCGCGTACCAATCTTTTCTCCACGGCCTCTTTACCCAGGATGGCGATGACCTCGAATATCCCGGGGCTTACGGTCCTGCCGCAAAGGGCCACCCTGACGGGCTGGATGACCCCGACGGGTTTGGCATCGTACTTCTTCGTCAATCCCTCGATGAGGACCTTGAGGCTCTCCTCTTGATCCATGGAGGCGATGGTCTTGAGCCCTTCGGCGAAATCGACGAGAATGGGCTTCGTCGCGGCCGTGAGGAACTTCGCGCGGGCGGTCTCGTCGAAGGCAAAGTCGTCGCGGAAGAAGTACTCAGCCATCTGCGCCATCTCCTTGAGGGTCCGCGCGCGCTCGCGGAGGTTGACGACGACCCTGACGAGACGGCCGTCGGCTGTGGCCTTTATCCCCATGCCTTCGAGAAAGGGCAGAAGCCTCCCGGCGATGTCCTCGGCGGGAAGGGTCTTCAGGTAGTGGCCGTTGAGCCAGGTCAGCTTGTCCATGTCGAAGACGGAAGGCGACTTTCCCACATTGGGAAGGTCGAATTTCTCGATCAATTCCTGCTGGCTGAATATCTCCTGGTCGCCGTGTGCCCAGCCGAGACGCGCCAGGTAGTTCATGAGGGCCTCGGGGAGGAAGCCGTCGTTCCGGTATTCCAGGAGGGACGTGGCGCCATGACGCTTGGAGAGGCGTGTCTTGTCCTTTCCATGGATAAGCGGCACGTGGGCGAACTGCGGAACGGGGTATTTCAGCGCCTCGTAGATGAGGATCTGCCGCGGGGTGTTGTTGATGTGGTCGTCGCCGCGGACGATATGGGTGATGCCCATCAGGGCGTCGTCGACGACGACGGTGAAGTTGTACGTGGGTGTCGAGTCGGTCCGGAAAATGATCAGGTCGTCGAGTTCCTCGCATTTGAAGGTGATCCTGCCGCGGATGAGGTCGGTGAAGCTCACTTCCCCGCTCAAGGGGCTGCGGAAACGGATGACGAAGGGCTTGCCTTCATTGGATGTGTCACCGGCGGGAAGGTCACGGCACGTCCTGTCATAGTGGGGCTTGCCGCCCTCCTTGAGGGCCTTCTTTCGCTTTTCCTCGAGCATTTCCGCGGTGCAGTAACACTTGTACGCGTATCCCTCCTCAAGGAGCCTGTAAGCGTGTTCCCGGTACAGGTCCATGCGTTCCATCTGGTAGTATGGTCCCTCGTCCCAGTGAACACCGAGCCAGGAGAGGCCGCCGAGTATGTCCTTTACGTACTCTTCCTTCGACCGTTCGACGTCGGTGTCCTCTATCCTGAGCACAAAGACCCCATCGTGATGTTTCGTGTAAAGATAGTTGAAAAGAGCGGTCCGGGCGCCGCCTATATGGAGGTTCCCCGTTGGACTCGGCGCGAACCTTGACTTGACCATTATTGTGTCCTCCAGATAAAGATTGTAGTGATTATAAAGGAAAATTCCCCGGGCATCAATCCATTTTTCAAAAGGGTCTCCCGGCCCCTCCCGGTGTCGTTTCGAAAAAAAACTCCCATTTTTCAGGAGGTGGTATATAATGGTTTAAATGGAGAAACGATTCTCAAACGAATTGATCACCGCCATCGAGAAGGGTGACCTGGAAAACGTTGTCCAGTTCATCGGCAAGGGTGCCGATGTCAACGACGCTGACCACAACGGCAACACCCCCCTCATGTATGCATCGATGCGCGGATTCACGGACACGGCACGCTTCCTCCTCGACAACGGGGCCGACGTCAATGCCCGGAACAGGCAGGGTGTGACCCCGCTGATCTATGCCTGCAGGAACAACCAGGTGGGCGTTCTGAGGCTCCTTGTCTCCCGCGGCGCCGACGTCAACGTTCCCGACAGGGATGGCGGCACGGCCCTCACCTTTGCCGGCAAGAGCGGCCACCTGGAGATCGTCAGGCTTCTCGTGGAGCATGGCGCAGACCTGAATTCCCGGGACCAGGAGGGCGATACGGCGGTCATGTGCGCCATAAACGGCAAATTTGCGGGCATCATCAATTTTCTCATCAGCCGGGGCGCCGACCTCACGGTAATGAACAAGCATAACAAGACCGCCCTCGACCTTGCATCCGAAAAAGGGCTCCTCAGGATCGTCAACGACATAAAATTCAGGCTTCTGGAAAGGCAGAAACAGGTGTCCTGAACCCCTTGCGCGGCTTCTCTCCCGCAGAAGAGGTGAACCCCTGCATTCCCCGCCGTCTACCGCGTAATAGCCATTACTTATTTAGTTTTTCTCAATATTATGCTACAATATGGCAACCTGGCCGAAAAACGATGAAAAACTATTCGGAGGCATAATGTTTGATGTAGGAGAAGTTGCAGTATATCCGGGGCATGGTGTCGGTCGGATCGAGTCTATCGAAGAAAAAGAGTTTTCAGGTACCAAGCAGTCATTCTACATAATCCGCATCCTCGATACGGACATGACCATCATGATACCTATCGACGGCGCGAAGAATGCCGGCCTGAGATGCGTCATCGATGCCTGCGAGGTGTGCAAGGTCTACGATATTCTCAGGGACAAGAACATCGTTCACGACAACTCGCCCTGGAACAGGCGGTACAAGGAATACATGGAAAGGATCAAGAGCGGTTCCATCTATGAGGTCGCGACGGTTCTGAAAGAGCTTTACAACCTCCGATACTGGAAGGAACTTTCCTTCGGTGAAAAGAAGATGTTCGAGATGGCGCGCAATCTCATCACCAAGGAGCTTTCCATGTCTCTCGGCACCGAAGAGCTTGTAGTGGAACAGGAGATCGAGGAGATCTTCCTGGCGAACAACAACAACCAAAAAGGAAATACCGCCAATCACCACAAGGGTTGAGTCCTTGGATATATTCATTCAGATAATCCTCCTGACCGTCACAACCCTTACCGGATATTTCATACT
>MVQQ01000026.1 GCA_002067555.1 Syntrophorhabdus sp. PtaB.Bin184 | reverse complement strand
GGTCCAGTTCTTCTACCCCCGGGACCTGAAGAACAATCCCGGCGGGCAATACCCCAACTGGTTCTACTACTGGAAACAGACCCCGGCGGCGAAACCCCGCGGGCAACTGGTCAACGTAGAATACGGGGGGAACACTTACGGCCAGTGCATACACCCCTCGGTTCCCGCTCAATATACGCCCGGCGCCGGGCATGCGACCATCCACGTGTGCAACCTCGCCAAACTCGGGTCCCAGTTCCAGAACCGTTTTCCCGTCTTAAGCCTTCAGCCGCCCTATCACCTGGGCTGGGAGATAAGCAGGAACATAGACACCTTCGCCAAGGCCGTCATCCACGAGTTCGTGCACTGGCAGTGCTATCATAATTTCAGGTACGGCAAGAGCCTGCCGGCCATCCAGGCGGCGGATACCGACGCTGACGGCCTGCCCGACACGGTCGAGCCCCAGTACGGTTTTGATCCCTCAATGCGCCAGACCCACATGTCCACCGATACGGAGCTGAAGAAGATAGAAAACGATGAGGAATGGCTCGCCTACATGTCCATGTCAGAGATCCCCATGGGCAAGTACAACGAACACGATTGGGCGAGGCCGGGAAATCAGTGGCCGTAAAAAACAGTCTCAGGTTTCAGGTTTCAGGTTTCAGGTGAAAAGCCATGGAAGACAACCGGTTGTCAACACGATTGCTGACCGGTGCAGTTTTTGTCTTCCTTGAAACATGGAACCTGGAACCTGAAACTGTTTTTACCTTCTTTGACCCGTGAGAGGGGTTTTTGTTTGAAAAATCCCCGTTCACGCACTAGACTAATAGACCGAATACAATAATCAAAGGTTGGGGGAGTAGTCATGAAACAGGTAAAATCCATTGCTGTCTTCGCCGTCGTTCTTGTCCTTTGTCTGGGAGTCACAACCCATGCGGCCGAAAAACCCCCGGCGTTCAAGTTCGGGACCATTCCGGTGCTTCAATCACTGCCGCTCTTTGTCGCGGCGGAGAAAGGGTTCTTTAAGGAACAAGGACTCAATGTCGATATCGTTCTTTTCAACTCGGCGATGGAGAAAGACATCGCCTTCACATCGGGACAGATAGCCGGATACTTCGGCGACATTATGACCCCGACGGTTCTCGTCGCCAACGGGACGAAGATCAGGATGGTGGCCGTGAACTACAACACAACCGCTGACCGGCGCATGTTCGCCGTCCTCGCCTCACCGAAAGCGAAGGAGGCGGACCCCGCGTCCGTCGCGCGCGCGGGCATCGCGACGGGCTCCAACACCATTGCGGAATATCTCATCATCCGCCTCCTGGCAGAGAAGAAGGTTCCCCGGGAATCCATCAAGCTCGTGGATATCAAGAGCATACCCATCCGTCTCCAGATGCTCCTTTCGGGACAGGTGAGCGCGGCACTGCTGCCGGAACCCCTGGCGACGCTAGCGGAAACAAAGGGAGCGAAAACCCTCGCTGATGACAGGGGCCACGGCATCTCGGCGACGGTCCTCGCCTTTCACACCGATTTTATCGCCAGGAACGCCGCTTCCGTCCGGTCCTTCCTCGCGGCCGTCGACAAGGCCTCGGCATACATAAGCCAGCACCCCGACGAAGTGCGGGGGATAATGAACAGGTCCTGCAAGGTGCCTGAGGCGCTCCAGAACTCCTTCCCCATACCGCGCTTCCCCAGAGTCAATACACCCTCCGAATCCCAGGTCATGGATGTCTACCGATGGCTTAAGGAGAAGAAGATTGTAAAGAGGGACCTCACGTACAAAGACCTGGTGGCAGATGGGTACATCCGGTAGGTTCCTCGCCATCGAGGGACTGGGCAAAACCTTTCAGAACGAGAACGAGTCAAAAGCGGTCCTCGAGGGGGTCGACCTCGAACTGGCCTTTCGCGACTGCCTCGCCATCGTCGGCCCTTCGGGGTGCGGCAAAACAACCCTTCTGCTCGCCATCGCAGGACTCATCCCGCCGACGGCAGGAACCATCACCTTCAGGGACGGACCGCTCACTTCCCCGGAACGCAGGATCGCCCTTGTCCTCCAGCATTACGGCCTTTTCCCCTGGAAGACCGTGGGCGCCAATATCACCCTGGGGGCACGACTCCAGCATATCGATGTGCCTGAAAAGAGACTGCGCTCCGTCAAGAAAGAACTCGATATCGAAGGACTTGACCACCTCTACCCGGCGCAGCTGAGCGGAGGTCAGCGTCAGCGTGTCGCACTGGCAAGGGCGCTTCTTCTCAACCCCCTGCTCCTTCTTCTCGACGAACCCTTTGCCGCCATCGATACCGTCACGCGGGAGCGACTCCAGAATAACCTCCTTGACGTCTTCGCCCAGCGGAGGTTCAGCTTCATCATCGTCACGCACAACATCGAAGAGGCGGTATTCCTGGGAAGAAGGATCGTCGTCCTTGACGGCACTACCCGCGGGATAAAGACGATCATAGACAATCCCGGGGTGGGCGCCGCAAAATACCGGAACGACCCGGTCTTCTTCGAGCGCACCACCGAACTCAGGGGCATCCTGGAGGGTCTCGAATGAAAAGGCGGGCCATCGGCGTTTACGCGGCCACCATCCTCTTCATCTATTTCGCGTGGTACGCCCTTTCCCTCATGCTCGGCAGCAATATCCTTCCCGACCCTTTCCGGGTGTTCACCCGGGGCTTCGAAGAGATAATCACGACCGCCTTCTGGGTCCATGTCGAGGCAAGTCTCCTGCGTCTCCTTGCGGCACTCTTCTCTGCCTTTATTCTTGCCGTACCCGCGGGCCTCATCCTCGGCAGCAACGAAAGGCTCGACAGGCTCTTTGCGCCGCTCATTTACCTCGGCTACCCCATTCCCAAGGTGGTCCTGATGCCCGTCGTCTTCGTCCTCTTCGGCCTCGGGGACCTGGGCAAGATCGTCCTCATCACGATGATCATATTCTTCCAGCTCCTTA
>MVQQ01000025.1 GCA_002067555.1 Syntrophorhabdus sp. PtaB.Bin184 | reverse complement strand
CCGCCTCGTCGAGGGCGATGGGGACCGTTGCCGAGGAGATGTTGGCGTACTTCTCTATCGTCATGTACACCTTTTCCAGGGGTACGCCGAGCTTCTTCGCCATGCCCTGGAGTATCCTGAGATTCGCCTGGTGGGGGATGATAACGTCCGCGTCATGGACGGTGTAACCGTTGACCGAAGCCGCCTCCTCGCACGCCTCGGCGAAGCGGTTCACGGCCACTTTGAAGGACCTGTTGGCCTCGATCATCTTGAGGAAGTGAAGGCCCTTGTCGACGCTCTCGTATGAGATGGGCGTCGTCTTCGATCCGCCGCCGGGCATGAGCAACGTGTCACCCCCTGCCCCGTCCGTATGGATGTGCGTGGAGAGAACCTGGGCCCCGTTCTCGGAATCCGTCACGACCGCGGCGCCCGCGCCATCGCCCCAGAGGATGCAGCTTTCCCGTTCCTTCCAGTTCACGACCCTGGTCATGATCTCGCCCGCAGCGACAAGAACTGTCTTGCTCGCCCCCGACTTGATGAACTTGTCCGCCACGTGGAGGGCGAAGAGAAAACCAGAGCATGCCGCCGTCACATCGAAGGAGACGGCCTTCGTGCAGCCCAGCTTCGCCTCGAGCCAGTTCGATCCGGCAGGGCAATGGGTGTCGGGCGTGATGGTGGCGAGGACTATCAGGTCGATGTCGGAGGCCGTGACACCGGCAACTTCCATCGCCCTCTCGCAGGCCACCTTGCACAGGTCCGATGTGGTCTGGTCCTTCTCGGCTATCCTGCGTTCCTTGATCCCCGTGCGCGTGAATATCCACTCATCCGACGTGTCCAGAAACTTCTCGATATCCAAATTCGTCATGATGTGCTCGGGCACGTATGAACCCGTCCCGACGATGGCAGTTTTTTTCATGGAAAGCTCCGTGTTTTCTTGGTTTTGCTGTTAAATAGAACAAAAATACCGGCACATTGTCAAGGGAAAACCCGGCGGGTGCCGGGCCTTCCGTACCCGGTCCCGCGATGGGTTTAATTTCCTTGACATAGACCGTCCATGTCGATAAAACATGGGTCATACCTCAATGAAAACTGACCATATCGACACGCGGGGATTCATCACCATCCTGATCCTGGCCCTTTTGTGGGGCATCAACTATTCGGCCATCAAGGTCACGAATACGGGGTTCTCGCCCATCTTCACATCCTTTGCCCGCTCCGTTCTGGCTTCGGTATTGGGGATCGGGTACTGCCTCGCCATCAGGCAGAGGCTTCTCCACCGGGGAACGCTTCTCGTGCACGGCATCGTCGTGGGGGTTCTCTTCGGACTCGAGTTCGCCTGCCTGTATTTGGGCCTGCTCTTCACGAATTCGGCGCGGGCCGTCATCCTCCTTTATCTGTCACCTTTCGTCGTGGCCGCCGGTGCCCACCTTTTTCTGAAAGAGAGGCTGAACCTTCTCAAGTGGATGGGGCTTGTCCTAGCCTTCGCGGGGCTCGTCAGTGTTTTCTACGGCAAGCCATCCACCTACAACAGACTGATGCTCGTCGGCGACATGCTTGAGATCCTGGCAGCCTTCCTGTGGGGCGCCACGACGCTTTACATCAAGAAGTACCTGGCGGAGAAGATGCACCCCATCAACACCTTCCTCTACCAGCTCGTCTTCTCCATCCCCGTCCTCTTCCTCTGCGCCTTTTTCATCGAACCGGTCTGGCTCAAGGACCCGGGGGCGATGGCGATATCGTCGCTCATCTTTCAGTCTGTCGTCATTGCCTTCGCTTCGTACCTCATATGGTTCAAACTTATTCATGATTACCCTGTCGCGAAGCTCTCCGTCTTCACCTTTCTCACGCCCATCTTCGGCGTGGCGTTCGGAGTCCTCTTCCACGGGGAAGAGCTGACAATGGGACTTGTCGCCGGGCTTGCGATGGTGAGCGCCGGGATATACGTTACGAACTACAAGAAATGAACAGGCACAGGATCATAACAGCAGCGGGTTTCGTCATCAGCATTGTCCTTCTCTATTTTTCCCTGAGGGGCATAGAGTACAGGCAGCTTGCCGCGACGATCGTGAGGGCCGATTTCACCTACGCCTTCCTGCCCGTTTGCTGCATCTTCCTCTGCCTCACCCTGTGTTCCTTCAGGTGGTCCATGATAGCGGGGAACGCGGTCAGGTTCCGCGATGCCTTCATCGCCCTTGTGATCGGCCTTTTCATCAACAACGTCCTTCCCGCCCGTGTCGGCGAGGTTGCACGCGGCTACGCCGTCTCGAAGCGACGGAACATCCCTTTTACGTACGCCGTGTCGACGGTCTTCATCGACAGGGTCTTTGACCTCCTCGGCCTTCTGTCCATCACTTTTCTCTTCTTCCCCCGTCAGGCCCTTCCCGCTTCGGTGTCCAAGGCCCTCTACGTTCTCGTTGCCATCTTCGTGGTGTGTGTCATCGTGCTCGTCGCCGTCAGCCGAGAGAAAACGGCCCGCAGCATGGCCGGGTTCCTCGAAGGATTCAAGCGCCCCTTCTTCGCGCGCCTTGCCACAAGAGTGCTCGAGATACAGGAGAACCTTCGCCGTATCAGCACGCCGGGCCACATCGCACTCTTCATCGTCCTGTCCATCGCCAACTGGCTCTCCATGAGCTCGGCCCTGTACTTTTCCCTGAAGACCCTCGGTGTCCCCCTGTCCTTCGTCTACGCCCCCTTTGTCACGGCCCTCCTGAACATGGGCCTCGCCGTGCCCTCTTCCCCGGGATACATCGGCGTCTACCAGTTCCTTCTCGTCTACCTCCTCGCCATCTTCGGCGTCTCCAAGGCGCAATCCTTCGCCGTATCCCTCTTCTTCCACGCCTCCTGGTACATCCCCTACAACATCATGGGCTTCATCTTCATT
>MVQQ01000024.1 GCA_002067555.1 Syntrophorhabdus sp. PtaB.Bin184 | reverse complement strand
TGGGAATGATCGTGACCTTGTGGATAGGGTCGGTGCCGGGGATCATCTTCGCGACGAGGGTGTGTCCGGCTTCGTGATAGGCCGTCAGCCGTCTTTCCTCAAGGGGGATTATCATGCTGCGCCTCTCGACCCCCATGAGGACCTTGTCCTTGGCGTGCTCGAAGTCGTCCATTTCGACGGCCTTTTTGTCCCGCCTCGCCGCAATGAGGGCGGCCTCGTTGACGAGGTTGGCGAGATCGGCTCCGGAGAACCCCGGTGTTCCCCGCGCGATGATGGAAAGATCGACGTTCTCGTCAATAAGGGTTTTGCGCGTGTGGACCTTGAGGATCTCCTCCCTGCCCTTCACGTCGGGAGTGGATACGACGATCTGCCTGTCAAAACGGCCGGGACGAAGCAGGGCCGGATCGAGGACATCTGGTCTGTTGGTGGCGGACATGACGATGACGCCCTCGTTGGACTCAAAGCCGTCCATCTCGACGAGAAGCTGGTTCAATGTCTGCTCGCGCTCGTCGTGGCCTCCGCCGAGGCCCGCCCCGCGGTGTCTGCCCACGGCGTCGATCTCGTCGATGAATATGATGCAGGGGGCATTTTTCTTCGCCTGGTTGAAGAGGTCGCGGACGCGTGATGCGCCGACGCCGACGAACATCTCGACGAAGTCGGACCCGCTTATGGTGAAGAAGGGCACATTGGCCTCACCCGCTATGGCGCGGGCAAGGAGCGTCTTGCCGGTGCCGGGAGGTCCCACGAGAAGGACCCCCTTGGGGATGCGTCCGCCAAGCTTCGTGAATTTCTTCGGATCCACGAGGAAGTCAATGACCTCCTGAAGCTCTTCCTTTGCCTCGTCGATCCCGGCCACATCGTGAAAGGTCACCCTGTTGTCGCGGCCGGTGAAGAGCCGCGCCTTGCTCTTGCCGAAGGCCATGGCCTTGCCGCCTCCCGACTGCATCTGGCGCATGAAGAAGATCCAGACGCCGATGAGCAGGAGCATGGGAAACCAGGATATGAAGATGGATTGCCACAATCCCGATTCCTCATCGGGTTTGGCGGTGATCTTCACGTTCTTCTCCCGGAGCGTCTTTACGAGATCGGGGTCTTCGGGAGCGAAGGTCTTGAACTCTTTGCCATCCTTGAATGTTCCCGTGATGTTCTGTCCCTGCATCAGGACGGAGGCGACCTTGTCGGTGCGCAGGGCTTCCGAGAAGTCGCTGAAGGCTATATTCTCGTGGTTCTTCTTCGGCTTGTTGTAGACCTGGAAGATGAAAAGCCCCAGCAGTATTATCACCAGCACGGTGATGATGCTCTTGTTTGTGGGTCCTTGACCGGTGCCTTTTGACATAGGTCAGAGTGTACCACAAGAAGGCCGTAATTTTCAATATTGTCAGGCATTAAGAGTCAGGATTCAGTTTTTAAGGTTAAGGGAACGGTGAAAACAGGGGAAAAGCCTTTATATTTTCAGGACACCGAGGACCATGTAACACCGGGGATCGGGTCTCTGAATCCTGTTCCCGTATTCCCCTTTCTTTCTCCCTTGCTTTTTGACGCTTTGCTGTGCAATAAGAACGATAGGGGTCGCGTGGAGGACCCAAAAGACTATGGATACCATAACACCGACAGTTCTCGCGCTCATCGCGTCACCAAGGGTCCTTGGAAATTGCGAGACCTTCACCAAGGAGGTGTCCCGCAACATCCCGGAAGGACACAGGTTGAAGCTCATCAGGCTCACGTCTCTGAAGATAGGGAGGTGCCGGGCCTGTTATGGATGTGTCGTGGGCAACAGGTGCCCCGTTGAGGATGACATGGTCTTCCTCCTTGATGAGATCGCCCGGGCCGACGCCTTCATCATCGCCTCCCCGGTCTATTACCTCGGAGCGAATGCGAGCATCAAGGCCATTCTCGACAGGGGTTTCCTCTTTTTCGACATACTGGGGAAGACCCACGGCAAACCGGCGATTCTTCTCAATTTCTACGGAATGCCGGGGCGGATCGGGGTGGCGCCCCAGATGCTCGAGACACTTGCGGCCTTTCTGGGACTTTCCGTCAAAGCGAGCCTTTCCATCAAGGCGGCGCTCCCCGGCGAGGCCCTCATGAACAAGGCAAACACCGCCCTGGCCGCCCGCCTGGGAAAGGCGCTCTTCTCGCCGGGAAAGAGAAAAAGGACAGGCGGTTGCCCTTTCTGCGGCTGCGAGATAATCCGCGTCGTCCCGAAAGGCTTCGTCTGCACCGTCTGCCACGGCTCTTTCACCACGGGGCCGAAAGGCCGTTTCGTCAAAGCGAAGGAAGGCGGTATCCTCGGTCCTCCCGAGCACATGCTCCTTCACCGCGAATGGCTGCGGGGAATGAAGGAACGCTTCAACGAGAAGAAAAGAGAGATAATGAAGACCATCATCCCCTACAGGGACGAGGGTGAATGGGTGGAACCACCGGGGAAGTAGATGGTTGCAGCCGCTTGAACCGCTTAAACCGTTTGAACGTTCAAAGAAAGGGCGAAATGCTTGCTCGTTGAACGCTTCCGAATATTTTCCTTTTCGAGCGGTTGAAACGGTTCAAGCTGTTCAAGCAAAAAAGGGGCCCGAAGGCCCCTTTTTGTTTCTTAGAAGAAGTACCATGCGCCGAATCTGTAGACATCGGCTATGCCTGTGCGGTCGGCATTGCCCGTGCCCACGCTGAGAGGGGCGCCAGTGCTGGTGGTAGGCACACCGTATCCGTTGTAACCCGTGTAGTTCCGGACCCACTGGATACCGAACCTGATGGCCTGGTTCGCATCCCACAACATGTTGACGCCGTAGCTCTGGGTCATGTTGTAGGTGCTGACCGCGGCGTTCCGCGCGTAATCGCTGGCGTTGTGTTTCAGAT
>MVQQ01000023.1 GCA_002067555.1 Syntrophorhabdus sp. PtaB.Bin184 | reverse complement strand
TTTCCTTGACAAGAAAATGCTAAACTCTTTATATTATCTATCTTCAAAAGAAGGCGACCCGTGTTGATACGACTTTCGGAAATAGAGGACATACTGGTCGTGAAGGGTGAGATGGATACTCAACGATTCCCGAAGACTGACGATACCGAATTCACACTGCTAAAGCCTGTGCGCTACGAGCTTACCATCGCGAAATTCGATGACACCGTCAGCATCGAAGGGCCCGTCATGGTCGAGGCGTCGCTCACCTGTTCACGGTGTCTCGAGGTTTACAACTCCTCAATGTCCCTTCAGATGGCCATCAAGCTCACCCCCAAAAACACGCTTCCCGAAGCGGCGGAGATGGAGCTTCACAACGACGATCTCGACGTTTACTATTACGAAGGTGATGAGATAGACCTCGATCCCTTCGTCTACGAAGAGGTCATGCTCAACATCCCCGTGAGGCCGCTGTGCAGCGAAGAATGCAAAGGAATATGCCCGACGTGCGGCAGGAACAGGAACACGGAACCCTGCGATTGTCCCGAGGCGCCCTTAAGTCTCCTCGGTGAAAAACTGAAATCTTTCTTAAACTGACAAGGAGTAGATCATGGCTGTACCAAAACGAAAAACTGCGAAGGCAAGACGGGACAAGAGACGTGCTCATTACACCGCATCACCTGTTGCCGTGGTTGCGTGCCCGAATTGCAAGGAACCGAAACTTCCCCATGCCGTTTGCCCCAAATGTGGGATGTACAAGGGCAAACAGTATATGGCGGTCGAGGAAGCTTAAAGTCCCGGGATGATACGGATCGCCGTCGACGGAATGGGTGGCGACTTTGCGCCCCGGGAGATCGTAAGGGGGGCACAGTCGATCTCCCGTGAGGGTCTGGCTTCCATCGTTCTCGTCGGCGACGAGGAAAAGATGCGACCTTTCGTGACGGACCATGCGAACCTCGATATGGTCCACACGCCCGTTTGCGTGGAGATGAACGAGGCCCCCTCGAACGCCCTCAGGAAGAAGAGGGACTCCTCCATGAACAAGGCATTCGAACTGCATAAGAGCGGAGAGGTCCAAGCCGTTGTTACGGCGGGGAATTCCGGCGCAGCCATGGCTTTCGCCATCTTCACCCTCGGGCGGATCCCGGGCGTCGACCGGCCTGCGATAGCAACGCTTCACCCGCGCATGGGAGAAGGGGTGTCCATCCTCCTCGATGCCGGCGGCACCGTGGACTGCAAACCGACCCACCTTGCGCAGTTCGCCCTGATGGGCAACGCATTTGCGGCATCCGTCCTGGGGATCGCCTCCCCCCGGGTGGGCATCCTCTCCAACGGTGAGGAGGAGACCAAGGGCAATGAACTCACCCGGGAGGCCCATGCCCTCATCAGGGAGTTCGGCCTCAACTACCTGGGATACGTGGAAGGCACCGACATGTACAACGGCAGAACCGATGTCGTGGTGAGCGACGGTTTTGTCGGAAACATAGCCCTGAAGATAAGCGAGGGGGTCGCGGACCTGATCTTCGAGTTCTTCAGGGAGGGAATAAAGAAAAGCCGGAAGGCACAGATGGGCTATTTCCTTCTGAAAGATCTTTTCAAAGAGTTCCAGAAGAAGGCGGATTATTCCGAGACCGGGGGGGCGCCTCTTCTTGGCGTCGACGGGGTCTGCATCATATGTCATGGAAAGTCGAACGAAAAGGCCATGCGCAACGCCATACTGCTGGCAAAGAAGTTCGTGGAAAAGGGCCTCAAGGAATCCGTGGGTGAGGCCATGCAGGACTACCAATCGTTCCAGAAAGTAAAGGAGAGGTAAGGTATGGATTATTTTCTATCTGAAGACCAGAAGAGCATACAGAAACTGGCCCGCAGAATCGCGGAGGAAAAGGTCATTCCCGTTCGCGCCGAACTCGACGAGACAGGGCAGTTCCCCTGGGAGATCATGAAGCACTGCGCGGAGACGGGGCTCTTCGGTGTCAGCATCCCCGAGGAGTACGGCGGCATGGGAGGAGGGTCCTTCGAGAACTGCATCGTCGTCGAGGAGTTGAGCAAGGCCTGCCTGGGTGTATCGGTAAGCTACGCGGCAAGCCTGCTCGGCGCCTATCCCATCCTCCTCGGCGGGTCGGAGGACCAGAAGAAAAAGTACCTGTCCCAGATAGCAAACGGCTCGAAACTGGCCGCCTTCGGCCTCACCGAGGCGAACGCCGGCAGCGACGCCCAGGGCATAAGGACGGAGGCGAAGAGGGACGGCGACCATTACGTCCTCAACGGGACGAAGCAGTGGATAACGAACGGCGGCGAGGCCGAGATCTATACCGTCGTCGCCATGACGGACCGTTCTAAGGGAGGCCGGGGCGCCACCGCCTTCATCCTGGAAAAAGGTATGGAAGGATTCACTTTCGGTAAGAAAGAGAACAAGTTAGGCATCAGGGCATCGGCCACCCGGGAGTTGGTATTTCAGGATTGCAAAGTTCCGAAGGAAAATGTTATAGGTAGAGAAGGTCTGGGTTTCATCCTGACAATGAGGACTTTCGACAGGACCCGCCCA
>MVQQ01000022.1 GCA_002067555.1 Syntrophorhabdus sp. PtaB.Bin184 | reverse complement strand
GCGTGGCAGGTTATCTCGGTGATCTGTCGGTCTGCAAAGGGAACGTTTATCCTGCCGTATCCGGTCGCAACTATGTATGTCAGGTCTTCAAAGGTGAGGCGCGCTTGACGCAGCGCCTCCTCCATCACTCTGTTTGCAAGCTTTCGATGTTCAGGACCGGTGGGCCCTATGAACGACGCTTCTATCCTGTCGCTTACGATCACCACCTTTGTCATGGTGGAACCGATGTCGACACCGGCATAATAATCCATGCAGCACTGCTCCTATCCGATCTTCTCGCAATCCCGGGGCTTAGCCCTGTCTCTTCTTGTAGGCCGCGAGAGTCTCGACAAAGGCATCGATCCTGTTATGGGTGTCCGCCTCGTTGTAGGAGCTGATATCGACGATATCGCCCTCCATGATGAGGATGGGGATATCCTTATACACGTTCTTCAGCGTGACCGCCTGCTGCATGATACCCGCGTGCCAGCTTCTGCACGAAAAGGCTGAATGGAACACGGCACCGTCGCACTTGTAATCCTCGATATACTCGATGATCCGCTCCACCTTCGGGGTCGAGCCGGGACGCTTCCTTGCGGCATCATACCAGTGCGTCCAGTATCTCACCCACCTCCAGGCAATATGCTCAAGGGGATCATTCGTTTTCGGGAGGTCCAGGCGCTCGATCTTCTCACAGCCGCGATACGTGACCTCCACGGGGAAAACCACGCCCTTGCCGTTGAAGTACTGGAAATCTCCCAGTGCGAACCAGCTCGGCAGGCCGGCTGCCCATATGATGCGGTATTTCTCGGGATCGGCCACACCTACGCCTTTGGCGATCTTGTCTTCCAGCTCCGCCTTGAGATCAACGTAGAAATCGTAGGCCTCCTGGGTACCCAGGTTGAATGTGAGGGGGACCATCGTATTCATGGCATCGCCCGTGTCCATGGGTGTCGGATGAGCCTTCCGCAGTTCGTAGGTGTCGATGAAAAGGTCCCACGTCTTGTCCGAAAGTTCCACAACCGCCGCCAGGCGGTCCCAATCCATCTTTTTCCCCGTTACCTTTTCGCAGAACTTCACGGTTTCGCGAAGCTCCTCAGTAGCATACTTGACATAGATCCCTTCCTCTGCGTGATGGTCGAGGCTGGGATCCCAGGGCGGGTAATACATGTTGGTAACAAAGACCGGAACATCCTGAAGGTAATGCTGGGTTGCCTGAGGCCATTTTATCCGCGGATCGCACAGGAGCTGTCCGTTGCCGAGGATCATGTCCGGCCGTGCCATGCCGCCCCAGGGAGCGTTTTCGGGCATGGCTCCACCCTGTTCTTCGCGTATCATATCAAAACCGATGTTACAGGTTGCATACGTGCACAGTGAACGGGAAAAATTGTCAGATTCCGCCTTCTGGAGATAGGGCTCAGCCGCACGCTTCGCTGAACAGACCCCTGAGTAGCTTTCACCCCACGCAGGGACGATGTCCATTGCCCTCATGATCTCATCCTGACCGTCGGCGATGAAGGCGGCAGCCACTTTCTTGCCTTCTTCCTTTGCCTTTAATGTTGCAGACAGGTTGCCCCGTACGAATTTCGGTATTTTCGCTGCCGTTGTCGTTGCAACTGCTCTTCCTTTTTTGTCTTCAGCCATGTGATTCTCCTCTCTCTCAGTTATGCGATCATCTCGAGGAACGCCTCGATCCTGGTCTTCACCCTTGCAAGGGAGGACGTGGAATACTCATCCTCCAGGTAGAGCACAGGCGCTCCCGCCGCTTCGACGTAGCTCTTGACAGCCGGTACTTCAAATCCATAGGGGTCGCAATACTTGTAGATGAAGAGAATGACGCCGTCCACCTTGAATTCGTTCACGTACTTCTTCATGTGTCCGAAACGTTCTTCGAGAATGCCTTCATAAGTATCCGCCGAACCGACGAAGGTTGTCGGTATCTTCAGTTTTCTCAGGTAACGCTCTGCGATACCCTGAAGCGGATCGGCCGTGGCGTCGACATCCTGCCAGTACATCTTTGCGCCCAGAGAAAGGTCGTCCATGACGAGACACGCTCCCGTTGATTCGATGGCATCGATAACCGCGACGTCATCTATCTGGTCACCGATGATCATGATGCGCTTGCCTTTCGCATTTCCTGCAGGCTTACGCTCCTTCACCTCTTTTGTCACGGCCTTGATGAGAGCGCTTGACTCGTCCACGGGCAGGCTCATCGCCGCCACGAGGACTTTCATCATCTCGACCCCGGAAATGAGGGGAGGATTCGACTTCCTGAGATCGTAGAGCTCCCTCATGAGCTTTCTGTTCTCGTTGTGGGCCTTCACTGCGTTGGCAATGGCCTCGTCGGTGATCTTCGCACCCGTAAGCTTCTCCAGGGTGGCGATGAAGATCCGCAGGATCTCCTTCATGAAGGTGATCGATGGATCGTCCGTCACGTGGGGAACATTGAGAAAATGCCAGTAGGGAAGCTTCAGCGTGTAACTCCACGTCTCGTTGGTCCTGTCGATCGAGTCACACTGGTGAGGAAGGACCATGCCGTCGAGGAAATCATATTTGCCCCTGACCGCGGCATCAAAAACATTGCGCACGAAGGGACAGATGATGGACTCCATGTACGCGTCACCCTTGGAGATCGCTTCGGAAACGTTGCCTTTGAGCCTGATGGGCACGACACCAGCTGCCGTCATGATCTCCACCGGACCCAGGGCGGTCAAATACCCGATGACCTTCTTCCCCGAGGCTTTCAGCTCTCTCGCTCTGGACCCGTACTGGGTATAGAGCTTTTCGGCGGCTGCTAAACCATTACCGTCTCGTAATTCTGTCATCTTCACTCCTTATTCACCCCGGCGC
>MVQQ01000021.1 GCA_002067555.1 Syntrophorhabdus sp. PtaB.Bin184 | reverse complement strand
GAAGACTGAGATGGCGCCGGCAATGAAAAAAGCCGGCACGAGGCACAGCAGTACGTGCTTCTGCGCGTAGTCCTGAAGCATATAGAAGGATTCCAGGATGGCCTTCTGGACCGATACGCTTTCAAAGGGGATGAAATAAGCGGCGATAAAGGCCCCGAGGAGTATGAGAAATTTGTATATGTCTTTCATATGGTCGTCCTGTATTGTCGACTGTTATTCTTCGCCCAGGCATGCCCGCTGTCTACGAACGTTGTTCTCGATGACTGCGGTAACGCAGCCAAAAAAGTCCGTCAGACACGGAACTTCGAGCCTGTATATCATGTCTGTTCCGGTCTTTTGAGACGTTACAATGCCGGATTCCTTCAGAACAAAAAGATGTTTTGAAACCGTGGATTTGTCGAGATTGAAAAAACTGCATATCTCCGAAAAAGAATGTTCCCTTTCTTTGAGGCGTTCTATCATCATGAGTCTCACCGGGTGTCCCATGGCCTTGATTATACTGCTTCGTATTTGCGCTTCTTCCATGGTCATCATAACCTATCCTCCATGCATTGTGGGTAAATATACCAACAGGCCAATGGCTTGTCAAGGAGTTTTTTTTGGGATTTTTTGGTTGACAAGAGCGGCTTCTCCATCTATCATTGTATCCGTGTATACGGATAAAGATATGGGATGGATTATGGAAGACATAGCACAGATATACAAGGCACTTTCCGAGCAGATGCGGTTGCGCATACTCATGCTTCTCATGCACGGGGAACTCTGCGTGTGCGAACTGATGGCGGTCCTCGAGGAACCGCAGTCAAAGGTATCACGTCACGTGGCGTACCTTAAGAACTCGGGACTCATAGAGGGCAAAAGAATGGGAACATGGAACCACTATTTTTTGAAAGAGCCCCTTGAGGGGCTCGCCGCGGCCCATGTCGAGTTCCTCAGGAAGGAATTATCCGGTCTAGATTGGGTACGGTCTGACGTGGAGAAGATGAAGGAGGTGCAGACCAGAAAGCTTTGCGAAGCTTCGCCTGAAATCAGGAAGCGTGCTTCAGGAACGAGAGGGACAACTGCTGCGGGTAAGACAGTTGTCAGGAGAAAGAGGAAAGCGAATTCGTAAAGAAGAGGTGAAGTTATGACCGCGGAGCATTTGAGCAGAAGACTCTCCTTCCTCGACAGGTTCCTGACGTTGTGGATCTTTCTTGCCATGTTCATCGGGGTTGGTTGGGGATACTTTTTTCCGGGAGTTGTCGAGTTCTGGAACCAGTTCCAGAGCGGGACCACCAACATCCCCATAGCCGCAGGCCTCATCCTCATGATGTATCCGCCGCTGGCGAAGGTAAGGTACGAAGAGCTGGCGGAGGTCTTCAAGAACTGGAGGGTTCTCGTCCTCTCCCTTATCCAGAACTGGGTGGCGGGGCCCATACTGATGTTCATTCTTGCCATCGCATTTCTGAGAGGCTACCCCGAATACATGGTCGGTCTTATCATGATCGGCCTTGCCCGGTGCATCGCCATGGTCATCGTCTGGAACGACCTGGCAAAGGGCGACACCGAGTACTGCGCCGGTCTTGTCGCCTTCAATTCGATCTTCCAGGTCCTGTTCTTCTCTGTCTATGCGTATATCTTCATAACCATCCTGCCCCCTCTTATGGGACTCAAAGGCGTGGTTGTCGATATCACCATCGGCCAGATAGCGGAAAGCGTTTTCATCTACCTGGGCATACCGTTCATCGCTGGGGTTGTCACGCGCTTTGTCCTTATCAAGGTCAAGGACAAGACATGGTACCACGAGAGGTTCATACCGAAGATAAGCCCCATAACGCTCATCGCCTTGCTTTTCACCATACTTGTCATGTTCTCCCTGAAGGGTGAGTACATCGTGAAGATCCCGATGGACGTGGTACGCATCGCCATACCCCTTCTTGTCTACTTTGTTTTCATGTTCGTCGTTTCCTTCTACATGAGCGCGAAGGCGAGAGCGCATTACGGCCAGGCCGCCACCCTGTCTTTCACTGCGGCGTCAAACAACTTCGAGCTCGCCATAGCGGTTGCGGTGGCCGTCTTCGGCATCAACTCGGGACAGGCCTTCGCCGCCGTCATCGGCCCCCTTGTCGAGGTGCCGGTGCTGATCAACCTTGTCCACCTGTCGCTGTGGATCAAGAAGAGATACTTTCCCTATGCGGTAGAAACACCCACGGGTGTTTGTTATATGTCATGCAAGGAATGAACGGAAACCAACCCCCTGCCGTCGGTTGCGAGAACGGGGAAGGAGGAGTTTGATGCCAATGGGAGGAGTCTATGGAGCGCGCACCCTGCTGTGCGTAAAACTGGACCATGTTGCCGAATTGCGTGAGGCGCGCCCGTCAGATGGATTTGACCCTGCCGTTTATGCGGCAACCTGTGACAAGAAGGGTTGCAAGGGCGTCTCCGCCCACCTTTGCAGGGACAGGCGCTGCATGAGAGTGGAAGACGTCCATGCGATAAAGGACGCCATTCGGGGAGAGCTCGACCTTGAGATCGGCCTGTCGGCTAAAATGATCGCCCTAGCAAGGGAAGTGAGACCTCATATCGTCACGATCGTGCCGGAACTGAAGGAAGAAATGACCCCGGGAGGCGGGTTCGACGTGAAGACGCATCTGTCCGGCATACGGGATGCCGTCAGGCTTCTCCACGACGACGGGATACAGGTATCCTTCCTCATCGACCCGGACATCGAGGCGCTGGAGTACTCGAAGGAATGCGCCGCGGACCGCGTGGAGATATGTACGGCGGGATACTGTGATGCCCGAC
>MVQQ01000020.1 GCA_002067555.1 Syntrophorhabdus sp. PtaB.Bin184 | reverse complement strand
GGCGAAGAACAGGATGGTGGGCGTCATGAACCTTCAGAGCAAAAAGGAGCATGTCTACCCCGAGGCGCAGATAAAGCTCCTCTTCACCATCGGCAGGTACCTTGGCAGCGCCATACAGAACGCCATCACCTATGACGAGGTGGTGAAGAAGGCAAAGCAGCTCGACCTTCTCTCCGAGGTCTCCCGGACGATCGTCTCCGACCATTACATCAAGGAGATCCTCCATCTCATCGTGACGATGACGGCAAAGGTCATGGACTCGAAGATCTGTTCCGTCATGCTCCTCGACGAAAAGAAGGAGGAGCTTGTCATCGCCGCCACCCAGAGCCTGAGCAACGAGTACGTGAACAAGCCGAATCTCAAGGTCGGGCAGTCCATAAGCGGCAGGGTGGTCCTGGAGAAGAGGCCGCTGAAGGTCCTCGACGTCACGAAGGAGCCGGGCTACATGTTCCCCGATGTGGCAAGGAAGGAAGGCTTCGTCTCCCTTCTGTCCGTCCCGATGATGATCAAGGACCAGGTTGTGGGCGTCATCAACAGCTACACGACAAGGGAGCATACCTTCACGAAGGAGGAGATCGATATACTTCAGGCGGTGGCGAACCAGGCTGCTGTCGCCATCGAGAACACGAACCTCAGCCACGAGATACTCGCCGCCAAGGAGGCGCTGGAGTCGCGCAAGCTTGTCGAGCGCGCCAAGGGTATACTGATGCGGGAGCTGGGGCTGAGCGAGGACGAAGCCTACCGGAAGATCCACAAGAAGAGCATGGATATGCGAAAGACCATGAAGGAAGTGGCGGAGGCGATCATCCTTGCCTTCGATATCCAGAAAAGAACTTGACAACGGTGTGCCTGCACACTATCATATTGACAGATTATTTGGATTTTTAGCAGAGCTGCTAAGAATGATTGGACAAGGGCGTCCAGGGCGCTTAAAACTGCTTTGGACGCCCTTCTTACATTTGGAGGGGCGGTGCATATATGGAAAAGATGATACGGATCGGTTTAGGTCAGATGAACTCAACGGTGGGCGACATAACAGGAAACGGCGAAAAGATCATCGAGTTGGTGGAGAGGGCAAAGGCTGAGGACGTGGACATACTTGCTTTGCCGGAGCTTGCCGTAACGGGCTATCCCCCGGAGGACCTGCTCCTGAAAAAGGGTTTTGTCGATGCGAACATGAGGGCCATCAACGAGGTGGCGTCGCGAATCGATTCTCCCGTCACGATCGTCGGTTTTGTGGACAGGTCCCGCTCCGGTATCCACAACGCGGCTGCCGTCATATACAGGGGAAAGATACGGGGTGTCTTCCGCAAGGAGCTCCTCCCCAACTACGGTGTCTTCGATGAAAAGAGATATTTTCTTCCCGGCACCCGTCCCCGGGTATTCCGGTACGGCAACATCCTTTTCGGCATCGGGATATGCGAGGACATGTGGTTCAGGGAGGGTCCCACGCATTCCATGGCCCGGGCGGGCGCCCGGCTCATCTTCAACATCAACGCATCCCCCTACCATACGGGGAAGATATACGTCCGGGAGGATGTTGTCAGGAGCAGGATCCGGGAGGACCGGGTGTGGGTTGCCTACATCAATCTTGTCGGCGGTCAGGACGAGCTCGTGTTCGACGGGCAGAGCTTCGTGATGGATCACTCGGGCGCAGTCGTCGCGTCGGCGGGTGCGTTCCGGGAGGACCTGCTCGTTGTCGATATTCCGGAAAAAGAGCTTGCCAGGAAGCCCCGGGCGGCCGATGGTGCCGGACAGGTCATCACCGTGTCCGCGCGCGCCCGGGGGCCTCGCCCCAGGGTCAGGAAGCCGCTCGCCGTGCACCCCGTCACGCGTCTCGACGTCGTGGAAGAGGTGTATGAGGCCTTAAAGCTGGGCCTCACCGACTACGTGAAGAAGAACGGGTTCAGGGGCACCGTGATCGGGCTCTCCGGCGGGATCGACTCGGCGCTTGTGGCAGCCCTCGCGGCGGACGCGCTCGGCAGGGACAACATCGTGTGCGTCTTCATGCCTTCTCGGTTCACATCCCGGGAATCATCGGAAGACGCCTTCGACCTTGCGAAGAGACTTGGCGTGAGGATCATCGAGGTGCCCATCGACCCCGTATTCTCCGCCTACAAGGCAAGTCTCGCAAAGCTCTTCCACGGCCTCGGGGAAGACGTGACCGAGGAGAACCTTCAGGCGCGTATCCGGGGCAACATCCTCATGGCGCTTTCCAATAAGTTCGGCTGGCTTGTGCTCACGACGGGCAATAAATCGGAGATGAGCGTGGGTTACGCGACCCTGTACGGCGACATGGCTGGCGGTTTCGCCCTTATCAAGGACGTTCCGAAGACGCTTGTTTATCGGCTTTGCACATGGCGCAACAGCCTCGGTGCGGTCATTCCCGAGAGGATACTGTCGAAGGAGCCGACGGCGGAGCTCAAGGCCGGTCAGAAGGACCGCGACAGCCTTCCGCCTTACGACCATCTCGATCAGGTGCTGAAGAGCTACGTTGAAGAGGACAAGGAGCCCTCCGCAGCCGATTTTCCCAACCTGCCGGCGGAGGAGATCGCCCGCGTGCTGAGAATGGTGGACGTGAGCGAATACAAGCGCCGCCAGTCCCCCCCGGGGATCAAGATAACACCGAAGGCATTCGGCAAGGACAGGAGGATGCCTATCACCAACAAGTACAAGGGTTCG
>MVQQ01000019.1 GCA_002067555.1 Syntrophorhabdus sp. PtaB.Bin184 | reverse complement strand
CTTTTCTTATTTTGAGTCTTTTCCTGGAACCTTTGAACCCTTGAACTCTGGAACGGTTTTCTAGGGTATCAGGATGGCAGCGGCGATCACCGTCGTCCAGACACCCTTCTTGCCGACACTTGTCTGCGTGATGTTGCGTGTTTGCACTATCTCGTCGCTCAGCTTCCACACATCGAGCCGCTTGTTATAGCTTTCATTGACGTCGAATTCGAGCCCCAGGATGGTTGCCAGCATCTGGGCGGCGATGTCTTCCGCGTAATCACCGGCTGTCTTCTCGTCTTCTCCGTGGCTGTGATATTCGGAAAGGTACCCAAAGCGCTCACGGTCCTTGGGAATGGCGACCCCGACAGATGCCGTAACGAGGCGGTGATGTTCATCGGTGGAGGCCTCGGCCAGGACGGCATGCACTATCTGGCCGGGCGTCAGTTTCTTGAGCCCCTGTTTTGCCGGTACGATCTCACACCGGGGAGGGAAGATGCTCGATACCTTGACAATGTTAAAGGGAGCTATCTTTGCGTTGCGGAGGGCCAGCTCGAAGCTCACCAGCTTCTCCTTGCTCTGGCCTACCCCCTTTGTAAGGAACATCTTGCTGGCAATATACATATCGTGAATCTCCTTTCGACACAGAGTTAACGCAACCGCGAAGGGTAAAGCGTAAAACGTGAAGGACGAAAGGCGATCATCGGTCCCGCACGAATCCCGATGTCCGACGCCTTGCTCTTCGCGCTTTACGCTTTACGGTCGTCAGCATACCACGATACCGCCGTCTGCACAAGCCAACTTTCACAATATTTCACAATACTGTGCAAACAGGGAGACGGCCTATTTTTTATCGAGGGCCTCGTTCCATCTCTGCAGGTCCTGTTTGTGGTCCTCGGCCAGCCGGGAATAATCACCATCGATGACGATGGTGATTATTCTGTCTCCCACGGCGATGCTGTCAACGATCTCCTGGTCTTTCGGGCCCTTGACCTCGCCGAACACCGAGTGCCTGTCGTCGAGGTGTGGCGTGGGAACATGGGTGATGAAGAACTGGCTTCCGTTCGTGTTCGGACCGGCGTTGGCCATGGAGAGGATCCCCGGTTTGTTGTGCCTGAGATCGGGCGAGAACTCGTCCTTGAAGCGATAGCCGGGGCCGCCCGTGCCCGTGCCCTGGGGGCAACCGCCCTGGATCACGAACCCGCGGATCACCCTGTGGAATGTCAGGTTATCGTAAAAGCCCCGTTTGGAAAGGTTCGCGAAGCTCAATACCGTGAGCGGGGCCTGATCGGGGAAGAGCCTTACCGCTATGTCGCCCTTCGTCGTTTTTATTGTGGCACTCATGGGTGGATATGATGGTTTCATTTTCCTCTCCTTGTTTCCTTCCCCGGCAAATGAGACAAGACACGTCACGGTCAGGAAGGCCAGAACCGATGCGATCAATGCCGTTTTCTTCATGGCTGTTGCCTCGTCATCGTTACGGTTTTTTTGGAACCGGTTTTTTTGGAACAGGTTTCTTATCGGCCTGAGCGGGAGATTTCTTTGGCGCAGGTGGGGCCTTCTTCTTTGCCAGTTGATCCTCCAGCGCCTGGTTTTTTGCCCTTGCGCTGTCGAGTTCGTTCTTGACCTGACCGAGTTCGGCCTTCACCTTCTGGTTCTCCTTCATCGTGTCCTGGAGTTTGGCCTCCGCTGTTGCCAGCTGGGTCTTCGCCTTCTTCAGGATTTCCACCTCCTGTTCGAGCGTGTTTGCCTTCAGGAAGAAAACAACGGCGACGACGGCGAGAACGAGGGCGATTATCCCCAGAACCGCCGGGATCACGGGAAATTGTCTCTTAACGGGCGTAGGCAGACCTTCCTCGGGGTCCTTCATTTTGGGGAACTCCTCTTCGGTGGCAATCTGATTTCCATTCTCATCGAACACGGGCATTTTTGCTGACTCCTTTTAGTTTAAGTATTTTGTCCATACTTACCATAGAACATAGCGAAAGACCAGAGAAAAAGCCAAGGACCGTCACAGGTCACAAGTCACAGGTCACAAGTCTAAAGGCAACAAAATGCACTAGTCACCAATTGCGTTGACAACCGGTCCTTTCCACCATCTTTCTTTGGCGACCTGCGACCTGCGACCTGCGACCTGCGACCTGCGACCTTATGATTTCCCTCGTTCATCCGACAATCCTTTTCAGGAGGATGTCGTGAAGGCTGAGAGAATGAAAGAGATCGTAAGGGCGCTCATGAGCAGCCGGTTCTATTTCGACCTCGATGTCCGGGAGAGGCATTGCCTGGTGGTGCATGTCCTGAGGATGATGGAAGCGAGACGGGCTTCGTAGGCATCTCAAATCTTGACATGAGAGGTTGAAACGGGTTATTTTTCAAATGATTAAATGGACCGAACCCTCCTGCTTAACACGACCTTTGAACCGATCAGCGTTCTGTCATGGAAGAAGGCCATCACCCTTGTATACCTTGGCAAGGTCGAGGTCCTCAAGGAGTACGACCGGAAGATCCGGGGCGTCTCGATAGCCATTCGCCAGCCTGCCGTCATACGTTTGCTCACCCTTGTACGGAGCAACCACGCGAAAGTCAAGTTCTCCCGAAGGAACGTTTTCCTCC
>MVQQ01000018.1 GCA_002067555.1 Syntrophorhabdus sp. PtaB.Bin184 | reverse complement strand
CTCCAGTTCCCTGACGTTGCCCGGGTAGTCGTATTTGACCATGGTGTCGCGTGCCTCCCGCGTGAGACCCTTGACGTTCTTCTTATGCTTGAGGTTGTATTTCTTCAGGAAAAAATCGATGAGCAGCGGAATGTCCTCCCTGCGCTCCCTTAAGGGAGGGATGACGATATTGACGACATTGAGGCGATAGTACAGGTCCTCGCGGAACGTTCCCTTTTTGACCTCCTCCTCCAGGTTGCGATTGGTCGCCGCTATGATGCGCACATCGACCTTGATGGGGTGTGTCCCTCCGAGACGCTCGACCTCCTTTTCCTGGATCACCCGCAAGAGCTTGGATTGAAGTACCAGCGGGATGTCGCCTATCTCATCAAGAAAGATGGTTCCCTTGTTGGCAAGCTCGAATTTGCCGGCCTTACGCTGGTAGGCGCCGGTGAAGGCGCCCTTTTCGTAACCGAAGAGCTCGCTTTCCAGGAGCGTCTCGGGGATAGCTGCGCAGTTCACCTTGACGAGGGGGAACTCCTTGCGCTCGCTGAGCGCGTGGATCATGTTGAGGACGACCTCCTTTCCGACACCGCTCTCGCCGCTTATTATGCACGTTGAATCCGTCTTCGCTATCCTCACCACAAGGCTCGAGACCTCGTGCATCTTCTCGCTCTGGTAGACGAACTCCTCGGACTTGAAACGGTCACGCAGGGTCTCGCGAAGGACCATATTCTCGCGGATGAGATACGTCTTTTCCTCGACCTTGCGCAGTTTGAAAAGAAGGTCGTCGAGATCGATTGGTTTTGTCAGGTACTCCGACGCCCCGGCCTTCAAGGCCCCGACAGCATTCTCGATGCTCCCGAAGGCGGTGACCATGACCACCTCCGTCGCCGGGTTGATCTCCTTTATCCTTTTGAGGAGGGACAGGCCGTCCGTGTCCGGCAGCCTGTAGTCGAGAAGGACGATCTCGAAGATGTCCTTTTGAAAGAGGGCAAGGGCGCTTTCCCCGTCAGATGCCTCACCCACCGTGTAGCCTTCTTTCCTGAGCAGCCCGCCGAGGAGCGACCTCTGTGTCTGTTCGTCTTCCACGATCAATATGCCGACCCTGTCCATAACCGCAACCCTTCCTTTCCCTTCACGCCGTCATTGCGCCGTCGTGCCTCAGGGGCAGGACGATGACGAAGGTTGTTCCCTGCCCGGCCGCGCTCGTCACCTTGATGTCGCCGCCGTGGTCTTTCAGTATCATGTACGATATGGGCAGTCCGAGACCCATGCCCTTGTCCTTTGTGGTGTAGTAGTATTCGAATATTCTCGCCAACTCTTCCTCGCTGATCCCGGAACCGGAATCCCTGACCGATATCTCGACCAGGGAGTCCTTCTGCTTCACCGCTATGGCGATCTTTCCGCCGTCCTTCATGGACTCTATGGCGTTTATGATGATGTTGTAGAATGCCTGTTTGAGCCTGTCCCTCTGGCATTCGACGTGGATCCCCGTGCCCGTGGCGTTCTCTATGAAGATGCCCTTCGCCGAGGCCTTTTCCCCGACGATGATGATCACCTCTTCAATGAGATCGCGAAGGTCCTCCCTGCTGAAGGGGGCCTGAGCCCTCGTCGATTGGAGGAACTCTTCGACTATCCCGTTGACCCGCGTAAGCTCTTTCCTGATGATATCGAGGAAGGTAAGATATTCCTCTTCTTTCTCGTCCGAGGGGACGAACTCCCTTTTGAGGCGTTGTACGGACAGACTGATGGCATTCAGGGGGTTCCTGATCTCGTGGGCCATTCCGGAAGCCAGTTTTCCCAGCGATACCAAGCGTTCCTTGATCTCCATCTCCCGCTCCATCTCCTTGACCCTCTTTGCGTATTTTCTTTCCATGACGAAGAACGCATAGATGCTCCCCGCTCCGGAAACGAAAAGAACGGCAAGGATGAGGATGAAGCCGATGGCCGACCTCTGAATGGTATCCAGCGCAAGATCCCGGGAGATGAAGATCTGCATGCGAAACCCGGGGAGGATCTTCGAGGAAAGATCACGCTCGAGAAGGAAGGTGTTCTTCCCGGCGTCGCTGGTCCCGACAAAGAGATCGCCTTTTCCATCGTAGATCCTGATGGCGTCGATACTGAACCTTTTCTCCTCCCTGTCGACAATGTCCTTGAGGATGACCCTTCTTCTCAGCGTTTCCAGTTCCGGGGCGTCGATCCTGACAAAAAGGATGCGTTCGTCCAGGCGCCTGCCGAGGATAAGAGACCTGTCGCTGGCGACGGGCATCCTGATGGCGGTCGTCTTTTCCCCCGAGACCAGTCTCCGCACGAGCCCGGCGGGAATATCGCTGTTTCCTTTCCTGGCGACGATCTTTCCCCTGAGGTCATATTCGACGACGTTGGTAAGAGAGAGCGCTTCCAGGTTTCTCTCCGCCGGGTTCTTCAGGAGCCGGCCCACTGCCGTGTCGAGATCGTCGATGATGGACTCGTCGAAGGCCATGATGTTGAAGAAATAGGGGGTGATGATGACGGGCGACCTGTCGAGGAAGCTAAGATACTCGAGGTTGATGTCTATCTCTCTCTGGACATGGGTGAAGAT
>MVQQ01000017.1 GCA_002067555.1 Syntrophorhabdus sp. PtaB.Bin184 | reverse complement strand
CACGGACCGGCTTTTATGACCGTAACGGGAACGACGTTCCCGTGTTCGTCAAATATCTGCGACATGCCGAGCTTCTTGCCTATAAGACCTAATCCCATGGTGGACACCTCCAAAAAATTGTAACATCATAGTCAAAAACTCCCCGAAAGTCAAGATGAATTCCGTCAGGCGCGCTTCGTGGAGAGATGCGGGGTGCTTGAGGCGAGTGATGCAAAAAATTGCTTAATGGATTGTGTTTTTCTGCGAAAACCCCAATATACGACTATGACCCAGGCAATGCCAAGAGAACAATTGATCAATCGGGCCAGCGAGATCAAGGTGATCCCGACGCTGGACAGCATCGTAAACAAAGTGTTCACGGTTCTCGGAAACACCAACTCTTCCTTCAACGATCTCTCCGAAGTGGTCAAGTACGACCAGGCCATCTCCTCGAAGATCATCAGCATTGCGAACTCTGCCTATTACAGCAGGGGGATCGAGATATTCAACCTCCAGCGGGCCATGCTCACCATAGGCTTCGAGGAGGTGCGGAGCATCGTGAGCTGCATCCTGCTGATGGAGGGTATCATAAAGATGCTGAAGCTGAAGGAGGATGATCTCCTGGAGCTGTGGAAACACTCCATCGAGGTGGCCTCGGCCGCACGCCTTCTGGCCGATCGCCTTCGCATCGAGGACCCCCAGAAGGCCTATACCGCGTCGCTCCTGCACGACATCGGCAAGATCGTCTTCTATCTTTCCGCTCCCGACTACGGGGAAATGCTGAAAGAGACCAAAGGCACGGGCGACATCGTCGCCCTTGAGCGCGACCGTTTCGGCATCGATCACCAGGAGACAGGGTACATCATAGCCGTGAAGTGGAAGTTCCCCCACGACTTTGCGCGCGTTATTCGCGGCCACCATGGCGACCACAACCCGGATCAGCAGGATTCCCTGCTCCGCGTTGTGAACGCCTCGGACCGTTTTTTCACGCGCACATTGAGCGGACAGTCGACGGAGGCCTTCATACTGGACAAGGAAAAGGGCGCCATTATGCTGGAAGTTGAGAAAATAATGGAATTTCTCCAACTGGGTTGACGAGATGAAAATGAAGGACATACAGACGGAATCGATGAAGCTCCAGTGGAACTTCTACGAAAGGACCATAAACAATTATTCCATCATAATGCGCATCATGCAAAGCGCGGAGGAAGATCTGCTCATAAGCCATGTGCCCAGGGTCTTCGTGGAGGAATCGTTCTTTGATACGTGCAAGATCATGGTCGACGAGGACGGCATCATACGCGAAGGGTTCTACAGCATCGACGACAGCTTGAACAGCCTCGATTACGCAAGCGTCGCCGCCTTCAACGGCAGCTCCGCCACAGCCTCGCTTGTCGATGATGTCTTTGGGTACGGTCTTCTCTACATATACCCCCTCCGGAGAGAGCTCAAGACGATCGGGTATCTTGTCCTCGGCAAGAGGTACTGGATAGACATGGAACTGAGGCTCCTCAGGGAACTCGAGATCGTTTGCGACATATACAACAGGTCGCTGCTCCTTGGCAGCGGGGGAGCACGCCGAAAAGGGGTCCATTCGGCGGCCACCTTCGAGAGGGTACTGGAGGTTTTTCCCGATCCCTTGGTCCTTGTGGACAGGAAGGGTTACATCTGCTACGCGAACAGAAACGCAAAGGCGCAGTTTGAAACGAAAAAGGGTTTCCTGCTCGGCGAACGCGCGGACAGGGCC
>MVQQ01000016.1 GCA_002067555.1 Syntrophorhabdus sp. PtaB.Bin184 | reverse complement strand
CACCGGGGAAACTCCCATCCCGGTGCCCCGCCAGGACATCACGGTAAAGCGCGTCGTAACGGCCTGCGAGATGAGGGACGCCGTCATGGAGCACCACAGGGACTGTACGGTTGTCATCAAGGCCGCCGCTGTCGCCGACTTCAGGTGCAGGAACGAGAATTGCCAGAAGATCAAGAAGAAAGGCGATACGAACCTGATGACGATCGAACTCGAGAAGAACCCCGATATCATAGCCGAGGTCTGCCGGGTGAAAGGCGACAGGATAGTCGTGGGTTTCGCCGCTGAGACGGAGAATATCATCGAGCATGCCATCGACAAGCTCAGGAGGAAAGACCTCGATCTTATCGTTGCCAACAATGTCGCCCAGCAGGGGATCGGGTTTGGTTCCGAGGAGAATGAGGTGACGATCATCGACCGGTCCGGGGCCACCAAGCAGGTTCCGCGGCTGAGCAAGGACGAGATCGCCCACATTATCCTTGATTCGGTCAAAAAGCTGATTAAGAAGCGCCGCAGGTCCGGGGAAGGTCGTTCCTGAGAGAGACGCCTCTCCTGCGTGAACTCCTTTAGGTTGCCGGGTACTATCTATGACGACAAAACCTGCAACACCATCAACCGGAAAGAAGGGGAGAGCAGATAGTTTGTGCCGATTGCTGCCGATTCTCGGCCTGGTTGTGTTTTGCTTTCTTGGCCCCGGCGCCGCCCTCGGGCAGAGGCAGCCGCCGGTCCAGCAGGACGACAGGGTGGCCGATGTTGTCGAGATGGCGAGCAGGGCGATCGTCAATATCAAGACCGAGGAACTCCTCAAGACAGAGTCGGAAGAGAAGAAATCATCCCCATCCCTCTTCAAGAGATATTTTTCCGGCGAGGACGAAGTGGAGGAACTTGTGGAGAACATTGGTTCCGGCGTGGTCCTCGATCCCAAAGGCATTGTTGTCACCAACGAGCATCTCATAGCCCGTGCGATAAACATCAGGGTCAAGTTCATGAATGGAAAGGAATACGAAGCTTACGTGCTTGGCAGCGATCCGGAATACGATATTGCCCTTCTGAAGATAGTGTCCGACAAGACGGATTTCCCCCATCTCATGATCAGGGAAAGGAAGGTCCGCGTCGGTGAGAGGGCCATAGTCATCGGAAATCCCTACGGCCTTTCCAGTTCCGTTTCCCTGGGGGTTGTAAGTGCCCTCGGGCGTAACCTGCGGATAGACAACAAGGTGTACGCCAACCTCATACAGACGGACGCCGCGATCAACCCCGGTAACAGCGGCGGCGCTCTTCTCGGTGTTGATGGTGTTCCCATCGGCATCGTTACAGCCATCTACGGTGAGGGTAAAGGGATAGGGTTCGCCATCCCCATGGACGATGTCATGACCATCCTTTCGGAATTCACCGAGAGCAAGCTGACGCGGCCCATTCTCGGTCTTTTCATCGGGAGACAAAAAGAGGACAAGAAAAACTATCTTCTTGTCGAGCGCGTCATACCGGGGAGCCCCGCCGAGAAATACGGTTTCAATGTGGGAGACAGGATCACAGAGATCAACAGGCGGGTGATCCGGGAATCCCTGAAGATCCAGGTCGCGATCCGCTCCGTGAAGTTGCGGGACAGTTTCCCGGTCCGGATTACCCGCGGCGGCAGGAAATATACCGTCAACATCGATACGGCCGACGTGGAGGAATACGCGCCGCAGCCCGTCGATCAGGTCCTTTGCGGCATGAAGGTTTCCGACATATCGGGGTACCCGAAATTGAAATACCGCCTCCGCGACAGGGACGGCACCGTGGTGGTGAAGGTATTCCCCGGGAGCATTGCCATGAGGTCGGGTCTGAAGAAGGGTGATGTGATCGTCCGGATCAACAACAATCCGGTGAAGAATCGCAAGGATTTCGACACCTTCATGATAGAAGGACTCAAGAGGAACTACATTCTTTACCAGGTGAAAAGGGACGATAGTCTTTTCTTCGCGCCGGTAAAGCTTGATACTCTCCTATAGGGGGTTTACATGGCGGAATTGGATGATATCAAGAAGAAGGTCCAGGACGAGGTGGGCACCTGCGAGGCTGTGGAAGAACATCTTTTTCCCGAACTGAACTTTTCCACGTTCATACTCTCGCTCTCGACATCGGCAATGGTCTGTCTTGGGGAACTTCCGGACCCGATCAGCAATGAAAAGAACGCAAACCTTCCCTTGGCAAAGCAGACGATTACGATCATAGAGATCCTCAAGGAAAAAACAAAGGGCAACCTCAACCCTGACGAAGAACGTCTCATCGACGGCATCCTTTACGACCTCCACATACGATACGTAAAAGCCGCCTGCTGATCCCGATGGCATATCCGGCCGCTCTCTTCGTTGGCCGCGTCTTCGACTCCTCGACGTACGGACGTACGCCTGCGTCGTCTCATCCTTGCCGCCTCGATATCGACCGAATCTGCCATCGGGATCCGGACCGCTTGAGGCGCTCATCAGTTCTTAACGTTCAAGCGGTTCAAACGGCTCAAGCGGTTCAAGCCGTCTTTTACCCGTACACTCTCTTGAA
>MVQQ01000015.1 GCA_002067555.1 Syntrophorhabdus sp. PtaB.Bin184 | reverse complement strand
TCGAAGAGATCGCCAACACGATCACCGACAAGCTCATTGACTTGAAAGTTATAAAATAACTTGGAGGAGGGAGAGAACAATGGCTAACGATGTATGGGTTTACATAGAACATAAAGACGGTGCCATTGCACCGATGTCTTTTGAGCTTCTCGGGATAGGCAAGCAGCTGGCCGACGGTTTCGGCTCCAGCGTCTGCGCCTTTGTGATCGGCGACAAGGTGGACGACCTCGCGAAAGAGGCCGGAGCCTACGGTGCGGCCAAGGTCTATGCAGTGGAAGGAGATGTTTTCAAGGCTTTCAGGGGCGAGGCATACGCGAAGGCAGCCGCCTTTCTTCTGGAGAAATACAAACCTGAGGTCGCCCTCTTCAGGGCTACCGTCATGGGTACGGACGTGGCGGCAGGAGCAGCGGCACAGCTTGGTTTCGGCCTGTGCACGGACGCGATCGGCCTCGCCGTCGACGGCGGCAAGGCGAAGATGACGAGAGCAGCCTTCGGCGGCAACTATACGGTTTCCGTCGTCAATGAAAAGGCAGCTCCCCAGATAGCCACGGTAAGGCCCAAGGCCTTCGCAATGCCGGAAAAGGACGCCTCCAAGAGTGCTGAGGTCGTGAAAGAATCCTTCGCGCTTGCCGACGCCGATCTTTCCACGCAGGTCGTCGAGTTCATCAAGTCAGCAACCTCCGTCAACCTGGTTGAGGCTGACATCATCGTCTCCGGCGGGCGCGGCCTCGGGAACGAGGGGGGCTTTGAGATCGTCAAGCAGCTGGCCGACCTTCTCGGCGGCGCAGTGGGCGCGTCCCGCGCGGCTGTCGACTCCGAATGGATCCCCTACGAGCACCAGGTGGGCCAGACCGGAAAGACGGTCAAACCGAAGATCTACATCGCCTGCGGTATCTCGGGCGCCATCCAGCACCTCGCCGGCATGAGGACATCTGATTGTATCGTCGCCATCAATAAGGATCCCGACGCGCCCATCTTCAAGGCCGCGACATTCGGCATCGTCGGCGACTACAAAGAAGTGATTCCGAAGATCATAGAGAAGTTCAAATCCAAACTGGGCAGGTAATGGAAAAGGGGAGGGCTAAAACCCTCCCCTTTTTTTGTTTCAGGTTTCACGTTTCAGGTCTCAGGCTGAAGAGCAATCCCGGTATATCCCTCTTACCTGAGACCTGAAACATTTTTTCTATTATTCCCTTCTTTTACATTCCTATTATTCATTTGCCCTCAGGGGGCTTTTCTATTAGAATAGCGCCATGGAAAGAATTGATTTGAAGGGAAAGACGTGCCCGGTGCCTGTGATCGAGACGAAAAAGCTTATCGAGAGCAGGCAGGTTGATGAGGTCGAGGTCATCGTGGATAACCCGACCGCCAGCGAAAATGTCCGGCGTTTTCTGGGATCACGGGGCTATGCGACAACGGTATTGCAGGAAGGCAACGTTTACAGGGTCGAGGGTTGCCTGCAAGAGGGCGGTGCCGCGGTAGAACAGTCCGGTACGCAGAAAAAGGTCCTCGTCTACGTCGACACAGAGACCATGGGAAGAGGGGACGACGGGCTCGGCAGGGTCCTCATGCGGTCCTTCCTGAATACCCTCAAGGAATTGGAGGTCCGCCCCTGGCGGATCGTGTTCGTCAACGGGGGTGTCAGGAACGTGGTGGCCGATTCCGAGTATCTGGACATTCTGAAAGAGACCGAGGCTCTCGGTGTGGAGATCGTCTCATGCGGTACCTGTCTTGATTATTTCCATCTCAAGGACAGTGTTGCGGTAGGGAGAACAAGCAACATGTTCGAGATCCTGACCTCATTCAGCGAAGCCACGAACGTGATCAGGCCTTGAGCCGACCCATCCATCACCCGAGCTCAGGGGCCATCAATGATCTATCTTGATAACGCGGCAACATCATTTCCCAAGCCACCGGAAACCGTTGAGTTCCTCAACGACTTCGTCACCAATGTGGGCGGAAACCCCGGGCGGAGCGGCCACACCCTGTCTCTCGAGGCAGCGAGGGTGATCTTCGAAACCCGTGAAAGGCTTACGGCCTTCATCGGTATGACCGATTCCGAACGTCTCATCTTCACCCAGAACGGAACGGAGTCCCTGAATATTGCCCTTCTCGGGCTTCTCAGGGAAGGCGACCATGTCGTGACGACGAGCATGGAGCACAACTCCGTCATGAGACCCCTCGAGTTCTTGCGTCACGAGCGCGGGGTATCGTACACTGCCGTCCCCTGTTCACCCGAGGGATCTCTCGATGCCGGTGACCTCCGGTCCGCTCTCAGGCCGAACACGGCAGTTGTCGTGATCAATCATGGGTCCAATGTCACGGGTACCGTGCAATCCTTCGACGGTGTGAGGGATGCCATTGGCGAGACCGTTCTCGTGGTGGACGCCTGCCAGACGATGGGGTCCGTGCCCGTGGACATGCAGACGATGCAGGCGGACATCCTTTGTTTTTCAGGCCACAAATCGCTCTTTTCGGTCCAGGGGGTCGGCGCCCTCTACGTGAGACCTGG
>MVQQ01000014.1 GCA_002067555.1 Syntrophorhabdus sp. PtaB.Bin184 | reverse complement strand
TGTTTTTGCCGATGTCCCTGATAAGAAATCTCGTGTTGACGTCATCGACCGCCGATATGACGATGCCGCCCGAAGGAAGGCGCAAGCCTTTCGACACGTTCCACGGGTATGCCTCCCAGCTCGTCCCGAAGAACATGTTGAGCCGGGTGACGAGGACAACCGCCTTGTTCTTCCCTATATCGGAGGGAGAGAAGAGCTGGCGCCCGACGTTTGACGCACTCACGCTGTCCCCGTCGAACACCCGGAGGTGAAGGCCCGGACTGCCGAGCGCCCTTAAGGCCTGGTTCATCCGGGCCAATCCGGAGAGCACCTGGCTGCCCGTGCCTCCCACCCCGATCAACGCGATATCAACCGGGCCGTGAGCAGAGGCGATGGAGGGATGCACGTAATGTTTCAGCGCGTTCATGGCTCGGCCTCCAGATCGAAATAAAACCCTTCCACGACGGCCCTGCCCTTGTACTCAAAATGGTGCCGGCCCTCTTCCTCGGAATAGCTGCCCAGTACTACCGAAAGTCTCACTCCTCCGAAGTCGTCAGCGTCATCCGTGAAAGAGAAGAAGGCTTTCATTGTCCCGTGGCTGTGGACGTCGACAACGAGACAGGTATGCTCCGGCAGAAGCGGTCTCTCGCTGATGACGACCCGTGCGGACGAGGCTTCGAAATCGAGCGCCACATAGGAGTAGCCTTCCTTCTCGGTTCGGACGATCCAGCCAGCCCATTCCCGGTTGTCGCGGGCGTATGCCGCCGCCTCAGGCAGGATGACGTTCTCGAAGATGGCCGTCACCTGGGGATCCCTGAGAATCACTGTGAATTCATCGACCTCCTCCACCTCCCCATAGGGCAGGTCCCTGTCAGATGACCAGAGACCCCGGCGAAGCCGCCCGAAAGGCTGCCGGGTGTCAATGTAGATTCCTCCCCGGGCCATGAGTAAACGGGTGTGATGGAGGGGGCACGGGGGGAGTTCCTCGTATCTGGGCACCATGATGGTGGGGAACCGTTCCTGGATGAGGCGGTCTTTCAGGTTCAAGTCCATGGTGTCCGCCTCCTGTCAATTGATGTGAAAATATCGGCGATGGTGCCGCAGGGGAGAAGATGCTCCTTGGGGAACTCGGCCTTCCCCTTGATGGCCTTCCATAGCTTGTAGGGATCGGCTCCCTGGAGCTTCGGCGTGATGTGGCCGTTGCAGGCGCCGTCGAAGAATGCCCGTTCCCACTCGTGTATGTCCTGAAGCGATGGGTTCCCCGGTAGCTCAATGTTTCCCATGCAGCACGCTCCACTTTCATGAACGTTGAAGAAAGGGCTGTGGCAAATAGAAGTGGCCGGTTCGGGCCTTGTTGTTTCGGTAAGGGCCCAGGTGTGGAGTGTCCAGTTGACGACAAGGAACAGCGTCGCAGGCAGCGAATAGGTGCCCGATCTCAACCCTGTCTCCTTGGTGAAGAAGACGCGTCGTTGCCCGGCTGGAGCCCACCAGAGTATCGCGGTGCCCGGCAAATAGGCGAGCACCTTCTCGGGGATGTATTCTATTGCCTGGAGAGAGGGGATGACAAGGGAACAGATCCTGCGAAGCAGTTCGGTGCTCAGGGGCGCTCCCTCGAGAAGCCTCCCTTCTTCGTCAATCCTGTGTCTCGTCACATAGTGGTCGATGCTCTCAGCTGGGTCCTCGTATCGGTGGTCCTTTTCGTAGCCGTAGATGACGAGGGCCTGTTGGGCGACAAGCCTTCTATCGGGGATGATTTCTATCTCCATAAGTGATCCTCCTATGTCCTCAGGGCGTCGTGTTTGTACCAAACTTCCTGGAGAAGCAGTATGGTTCGCAGGATGATGCGAACCCGTGCGAGGTCATTTCTGTTCCTTACAACGATGCGCATCCTCGGCGGCCCGCTGTTGCCCCACTGGTCGTTCATGGCCTCGAAGTACCAGTCCGCAAAACTGTCCTGGCTGCCCCAGAGGACGCCAAAAGAACTCTCCGGGGGGTTTTCCTCGTTCTCGATCGGTAGTAGTTCCAGGTCTTCGTGCTGTTTCACCAGACAAAGGCAGGCGAGCTTGAGTAGGCTGGTGATAAGGTCTCTTTGTTCTGTGGTGAGCGTCTTCTTCCGCAGGCCTCTGAAGCGGAGCCGGGCTTGTTTGAGCATTGCCCTACGCTCTCTTTCACCGAGGGACGCGATGTTTCTTATGTGGTAGTGGTAACGTGCCAGGGAAAGGTCCCTGTCTCTCTTGTATGTCTTCTGGTCCTCTTCATCATCGAAGGCGTCTTCTTCGTAGGGACATAACCACTCGTATAGCTCGTCGACCATCATCCCCAGGACTTTCCCCGATCGGAGCACCAAGACCAGAAGGTCGCGGACGATAGGATAGACGGTCCTCCTTTTCTTCTTCAATTCATCGAGAAAGTCCAGGGCCATGGTGTAGAAGAACTCGAATTGCAGCTCCACCACGAGGTACCAGCCCTTGGGGCCGAAGCGATGTGTACTCCTTACCGTAATCGAATGACACTCATGACCGTGCCCGTTGTCCTCCGGGATAAGCCGACGGATGCGGGGCATGACCGCCCTGTCGATCTCGTCTGTGAGGGTCGGGACATAGCCTGCTGCTGTCAGTGCGGATGAGGTTTCGAAAGCCTTCCCCGTGAGGTTCTCGTAGAGGCGTGCCAAAGAAAGGGTCAGGGCATCGTTGAATTTGCCGAGCTGGCTGAGGATCTCCGCTACCGATAACACAGCGGGCGCTACCTTGAATGCCGGGGATCTCATATGGGTTCCAGTTCTTGCCAGGGGGGAAGGATAGGGCTCTCTCCCGTGTCCTCGGCGGCTATGAGGCGCGCCAGGTCGTCCATCATTTGCAGCGTATCGGCTATCTCGTTGCTGTTCGTGTTGTCCGTGCCGCCTTTCGTGCCCACGGCGCGCCTGAACGTGTACTCGGCCCGGTCTTCCTTGTAATCCGGGCCTTCGATGATCGCCTGCGTGAGCTCCGGGTAGACGTCCCCCCAGAACTCCTTCACCTCCTCGGCGCTGGATCGGGGATCGGGATCTTCCAGTTCCAGGGCGCCGTACCGGAAGGTCCGTATGAGAGGTTTCACTTCCAGATTTGTCTCACTCATGGCTCACCCCCTCTTTCGCATCCGGAATACCGGTGTCCGTTTGCGTTACGGGTGGTACGGCTACCGCTGTCTCCGGCGTCATTGGTTTTGCAGGGGACATGGAAAAAAGGTCCTCCATGAAGGGTTTCGGTTTTACGTCCTTCGGTTCGGTCTTCTTTTCCTCCTTTTGCTCTCCATCCTTCTTGGGATCGGACTTGTCCCCGGTTGTCGTGTGTTTTTTGATGGCGTCGCTCAACTGTTTCTTTTTCTGGCTAACCCTCGCGGTAGTTGTCGTTTTCAGCTCCGCGAGCTTCTTTTGATCGCGGGCGATATCGGCGATGGTTGACTCGAAGCTGTTGCTCAGCTCCGCGACACCGCCCGTGATAATGATAGGGGAGAAGTCGTTGTCAGTTTCCTTGCCTTTGAATTGCTGGGCGAATACGACGGAAATCCCTTTTGCCGTGTCATCGCCGTTTTGGTTCTTTTCGGCTTTCGCGGTGAAGGTCAGGATCAGCCGACCTCCATCGGGAACCAGCTCGACGATTTTGGAAAAATCGATCATCATGGATGGCCCTCCTTGCTTCAAGGTGTTAGTGGTGTAGTTATGACGGATTGGCGCCTCGGCAAGCCCGCAGGGGCACAGAGGCATTTTCGGGGTATCTAATGAAAATACTGAATGGTTGCTGTTCTATTACTTCCCGCTGGAAGGCAGGCTTCGTTGTCCGGCAGGGCTTTCCCGTGTCAAGCATTTCAGCGGCTCTCCGGAAAGGGCGGGGTTGGAGAGTCTGGAGGCAGGTCACTGCGAGAGAGGAAGTAATATAGCTGTAATATTCCAGTATCTTCATTAGGCGTCAGCCGAAAACAGCAGCACCACCCAACACCCTTTCTCAAAAGGGAGATAACCACCTCTTTATTGCCTCACCCCATCCATCCTGCAGGGGGAACTTTACATATCCACCCCCATCCGCAGGACGTGGGGGAATACCATTAAGGAGGAGATCAATATGATATTGGCAGGCACACTTGAGGACGCCACAGGAGCTTTCTACACGATGATATCCGGAGACCGGCAGGACTTGAACAGGAAGCTTGCGCGGGTCCAGGATAATGCCGAAGAACTTTTGGCCCTGATCAAAGAGCATGTGACGGAGGAACAGGCGATGCGTTACGGGTTTATCACGAACATTGTCAAGGCCCTCGAAATGAAGGGGTACGGCAGGAGGATACGATTCAAGGAGACTTCTCTGCCCGCATCGCCGAAGAAAGATGTGAAAATACCGGATCCCGGATCGCTGCCATACTACGGGATACTGGAGAGAAGAGGCCTTGCGGCGTACGCGGCAAGGGCCTGACCAAAATCGCTTTCAGGGAGGGAAACCTCCCTTTTTTTGTTAGCTTCCCGGTAGACGTGTTTGGTGCAGGGCATTAAGGGTGATTCGCCCCACACGGAGCTGCTTCTTTCGCCATTGTGTTTCAGCGATGGACGTACGACGACCATTTCACCATTTTATCTCTGAGATCCAATGTTTCGCCATCAATTCGGAGTGTCCCGTTACCGTTGTGATGAATCATTCGCTGATCCTTGTGTTCCGGGTCAATCCAGGCATATACCACTTCCAGGATGACAAGGTTATATTGACCGATCAGATCGTGAACGCGACACTCCA
>MVQQ01000013.1 GCA_002067555.1 Syntrophorhabdus sp. PtaB.Bin184 | reverse complement strand
GGGGTAGGCCTTCGTTATCCCCTCGATGTTTACCGCAGCCCCGCCGTCATAGGTAAGGCCCGATTCGACGTAAAAGGCGTCCTTAATCTGACCATAGATGTCGTGAGGCATAAAGTACTCGATGTACCGGTAATCCACGCCGCCGATAGTGCGCTTGACGGATATCCAGACCTCGTCCTCTTCGTCGTCGTTGGAGATGACCGCCACGGATTCAACGGCCCCATCCATGACAACCCGGAACCAGCCGTACACCTTCTGCGACTTCTCGTAGACCATCCCGCACAGAACGCCGTCCTTGCGAACAGCCCACAGAATCGATATCGGGCTTTGCTGGTACGCCATGTCAACGATACCTGACAAGGCCGCCGTCGCTCCCTTCGTGATGTGGTTGGCAAGCAGGGTGATGTCGGGAGGCGAGATATACTTGTCAGACAGGTAATCGTAATAGACCTCACGGATTCCCTTCCCGTCCTTCGTGACGTAGACAACGCTGTCATTGGTCAAAAGTGCGTCGATGTTCTTGCAGCCGATAGATATCTGGGCCGTGGCCTTCACGTTATCCATGCTCAGACCGGCATCATCGGAAGGGCCAAAGCGCTGGATGTTCCCGTATGTCCCGAGGTTGATATTCTGCTGCGCCACCATCCACCTTATACGGTCAACCTTGCCCCGGTTCGGGATCGTGTATTCAATCCCCGCGCTCTTGTCCGTGGAGTCCAGTTTGAAATTGTCGTAGTCGGCGGATGCACTGCCCCAAATGGTCTGCGGCCTGTCGTTCGTTGCCGCGAACATAAGCCGCTGTTCGTAAAACTCAAGGCAGGACGGGCAATTATCCTCTGTGCCGAAGAGACAGCACTGTGCCGTACCGCCCGATGACCACGCGCCATAGGCTGAACTGTTCTCGCCTGAGAGCTGGAAGGTGGTCTCGTTTATCGTCCCGACAGTGAAGAACCGGTTATTCAGTTCCGTCATGCCGACGATGCCCTGAATGTAGACAATATCTCCCTCAGCCAGAGCCGAAGGATGGGCCGCCAACGCAGATACGGTGACGACGGCGGGGTCGGCGTTCGTGATCCCGGTGATGACCATGGCCTCGACGGAATCGGAAACGTCCTTGTTCCGCGCCACAAAGTCTGTCAGCGTCCATGCGGTGTGTCCCGTCCTGGTGAGCATTTTCGGGGGATACGAGGGATGCGTGATATACAGAACATCCGCGCTCTGCCTGAATATCAATTGAGGCAGATCGGCTTCAAGGTAGGGCGATGTCAGTTCATATGCCGCCGCGCCGTCAAGAATCTGCCCCTTGTCCTTGTAAAACCGGATGTAGAGATCCCCGAACTCAATCATGTACGTCTGGATGGTCGAGAAGGCAAATTCGACCATACGGACCTTCTTGCCGAGCGTCTTGCCTGTCGCCACGTAATAAGTGCCGGGCATACCCCGAGCCGCGCCCGAAGGCAACAGCACAAAGTTCTGAGCGACGAGACAACCAGAATAATATTTGTCGATGTCAACGCGCCCCGATACGTCGGGTCCGAACTCGCCGCCGTTGAAACTCGCTATTATCGGTGTGGCCTGCGCCATCCTATCTCCCCGCCCTTACCCATGACGTACTGCCCTTCTCGTCCTCTACGTAGTCCTCGGACTGGTTGACCCCCTTCGCCTTGATCAATGCACGGTCATAGAGGGCAAACATCCTGTCCTGCGTATTCGATGACCCCCGCACCTGCTTGAACGCGAACTGTGCCGCAAGCCTGAATGACAGGCAGGATATGAAGGCAGCCGAGAACATCGCCGGGTTTGTTTCAAGCCTCGTGTAGAGCAAGACAAGATCATCACCGTCCGTGTTGTCGTAATTGGTCAGGACATAACCGGCCTCAACGACATAGGGTGTCTTTGCCGGTTCTATGCCGCGTGCCTTAACGTAATCGGAGGGGACGGCATACCGGTATTTCCACTCTTCACCGGTCGGTGCCGTGGCGTCCTGTGCCAGTGCGACGCGTTTCTTTGCGAAGTTCCAGTCATGCTCGGAAAGGACCTCTTCAAGAATATCGTCCCATACCTGTGCGGCAAGAATGGATTTGGCGTCCGTGCCCGATATGGAGGTGATCGCGCCCTCACCTATCGCCGCGTATGCCAGATTGACTATCTTTACCTGAGAATGGGCCATGCCGCCTCCGGGTTAAGGAGGGAGGGCCGAAGCCCCCCCTGATCGACGCTATTTCTTTCTGCTTTCTCTCTGCTTCTGGAGCTTTTCTTCGCGCTTCTGCTCCTGTTCGACGGCGGATGCGGCTACCGTCTCGTTCACCTTCTGATCGGGGAACTCGAAGTACTTGGCAATCGGGTCGTTCGGGTCTATGTCGTCATAGTACCCGTCACCCTTCTCACCGCCGTTGGGCGTGAACTTCCACGCGGTCGGGCCGTGGTAACATTCCTGTATGCACTTTGCCCGCATCTTACACCTCTCCGCCTGATTTCGGGCCGAGGAACATGGTCGTCTTGCCCTCACTTGCCGCCGTGCTTACGGCATCGAAGATACCGCAGGCGTACTGTTTCAACGCCCGCGAACCGGCAGGAATGAAGAAGTGTGCCCCGGCAACCATCTCAGCCACAGGGACGAACATCTTGGTGTGTACCTCGCTGGATGTGCTGAGGTCATCGTTTGCGGAATGGACTATGCCGAGGTTGACACCTTCATCCAGTCCGGTAAAGGTGGTCGTGACAATGACGTGGAGACCCCAGGGGACACCCCCTTTATTGACTCCGGGGTTCGTCACGCCGAAATTGCACTTATCGGTTGTTACAGCGTCACCGGTGTTCGCCGTGTCGCTCTGTAACAGTTTCAGATAATCATACATAGGCATTTGTTGGCCTCCTTTTAAGATATTGCGGTCTGTGCTTCGCTGATCTTCTCAGCCACATAGACAGGAACGCCCTGGAATTTCGTGATCTGGCCGCCCCATACGTTGTCGGGTTCGTACTTCACGTTGTTCTTGTCCATGGCCATCTCGTCCATCTGGTCCATGACCGTGGGCGGTACGAGGATGACCGTGCCGGGGTCCTGACCGCCGCCGGGGAGCCTGCGAAGTGCGGACGCAAGCTGTGCCGGGTTAAAGATACTGGTCGAACCGGATACTTCGATGTTGGCGATCCTCTGAACATACCGGTCATCCCTGACCACGAGGCCGAAGAACATCTCGAACTTCGTCCGGTACACGTCCATGCGGCCCGTCGAGGACTCGCTTGTCACCTTGCCCTTGTTCTCGATGTTGAGACCGGCGCGGCTGTTCTTGGGATAGATGCCGTAGACCTTGTTTTTGCCGAGTTCGAGGACGAGGATGCTCGTCAGATCCGAACCGGAACCGCCCGCAAGCTGCACGTTGGGACGGGTCGTGCTGACACCGTTGGGCCGGGCCGTGGACACCCTGTACCGGGTGAAAAAACCGTTGATACCCGCGGGGTACTGGGAGATATTGCCGTTAAGAAACTGGTCCTCAACGGCCTGCGTGATGCTCTCCACCTTTACCATGTCTTCATCCATACGCCACTGAGTGGGGTCGTTCTGGATGTCGCACAGGGCGGAGTCTACTTCACTCCAATCCTGAAACATGGCGATGGGTTCGGTTGCCGGGGTGCGGTGATTCGCGGTCGGGACAACATATTCGTTGAACCGCCTGAGCGTCGGGGAACCCATAGACGCGATCTTGCTGGTGATCTCGCTCATGACCTGGTTGGATGCCACCATCGGCAACATCCTGAACAGAGGACACTTGAGGGCGAGAACGTTCGCCACCTTGACGTACATGGCGTTACCGTCAAGGGAAGAATAGCTGTTGATAACGTCGCTTATCGTATATTTGCTGACCAATGCAGTTGTGGGCATTTAACTACCTCCTTAAGTTTTGTAAAAGGCTTTCGCCTGTTCATCGAGAGTACCGGTTACGCCTCCTGCCGGTTTCCCTGCCGGTGCGTAATCGTCGAGATATCCGGGGGCCACGTCGAGAAGGAACTGGATCAACACAGGGTCGTTCTCCGCGTTGTGCGCGGTAAGCCATTCTTTCATCGGCTCACTGCCCGCCCCGATCTTCTCCTGCACCCGCTTGACTACCGCCACGTTATCGTCGTAGTGGTTGCCCCATGACTCCTTGAGCGCCTTCATGCCGGCCTCAAGTGTGGTCTTTCTCTGCTCTGCGACGGATTTCAAGAACTCCGTGCCGAACTGGTTGTAACTGGTGAAAAGGATCTTTGCCTGTTCCGCCGTGATGCCCGCCTTGTGCGCCGTGTTCCTGAACCACTTTTCGAGGTCTTCATTGTACGGCATCCCCTCGGGCATGACCGGGCGTTCGAGTTCGTACTTGTCCGGTGATTCGGGTACGCCGATTGCCGCGAAATAGGCCGCCTTCTCTTCATCCGTGGCGTTCTCAGTCAGTTTCGGTATGGAGTTCGCTACCTTCCCCTCAAGCTCTGTGATCTTACCCGAGGCGGCGAGATGGGCCTTTGCAAGCTCACCTATCGTCTTGTACCCGGTAAAGGTCTCGTTGCCTTTCAGGTCGTCCGGTAACTGTGCTATCCAACCCGGTGCCTGATTGCCGCCGTCCTGCTGTCCTGCTCCGCCATCAGGTGCGCCCGCTGCTGCCTGACTCCCATCTGCGTTTACTACTGAATCCATAAAGCCTCCTGTTTATTCAACGTAATAGAGCAACGTCCCACTCACGGACTGCGCCGCGCTCAGGTTGATGCTCAGTGATGCCCCTGGCGCTGTCTGCATATACACAAGGGGCTGCTGGTTTATCAGGGTGACGGGTTTCGTTACCCCGCTGTTCTGCGTGAGATACCAGAGGGTAGATCCCATGATGTCATCCGCGCCGCCCGATGTGAATTTTACGTTTGTATCTCCATTGGCCACCAGCTCATAGGCGATAACCTTGATCCTCTTGCCCGTTGAGTAGGGGACTATCTCCGCCGATGCCGCCGTAGTGAATGACGTCGCGTAAATCACGTAGCCCTTCGCCGGGACGAACGGGTAGATGTTCGTCGAGGTTGTAACCGTGCCGCTCCACGCGCACATGGCGACGAGCAAAACGAAAAGCCCTATCCATACCGCCGTATTCCCATAAGCCTTGATAAACCGTTTCATTATCCCATCGCCTCCTTTATGCGACAAACAGGCAGATTATGAACTAACAAGCGGCCACTATCGCCCACCATACATTCTCAACCATTGTCACGCCCCCACACGAACACGAGACACATCACGGTAATAAGTGCTATCGGGATGATCTGCCAGGCGAAGAACAGACAGGCGGTAAGCGCAGATGCCACAAGTGCATATGCCGGTAGATTGTCCTTTTTCCTGAATCCCCGGACGAGTGACCGCCACAGGAAGGCAAGGAGAAGGACGAGTCCCGGTATCCCGAGAGCGAACGCCGCTTCGAGGTAATCGTTGTGCGCCTGAATGAACATCGACGTGGTGTTGTTCTTCGGGTCCGTGAGGTAGTCTTTTATCCCCTGGACATCTTCCCGCCCGGTCAGCCTGACCGTCGCCTTATCCAGCGCGTCTGCGTCCGCAACATTGTTGAACAGATAGGCAATGAACGTGCTTCCGTCCTTGCCGCCCTTTTCCTTGAGAACGCCCGTATGGGTGAGAAGGGGTATCACGTAATCGAACTGCCCGAAGCCCCACCCGAAGGGTTTCACGGTCGATGCAAGGGCCGTTACTTTATAGACCAGCCCTCGCCCGGACAGTTGCTTGGCAATGTCCAACCGGTCAACGGTGAGCGAGAACGCTCCGACGAGGGCAATGATCGCGCAATAACACAGGATGACCACGGCCCACCGTCTGTAGTGGGCGGTCATCCAGATTAAAGACACTATAGATGCCGCTATGATTCCGTTCGTCGTGCGTGCCAGCACGAGGCCCGCCACAATCGCAGGGATAGCCCACGGCCAACGTTTCCGAAAGAAGAAGGGCAGACATACCGCAAGCAGGGCCGAAGTCTCATTGACGTTACCCAGAAGGCCCACAAAGCCATACTGTTCATAGGGCTTGAGACCGCGAGGGAAGGATACGCCGCATACCTGGACAAGTTGCGCCGCCACGTTCGCAAGAGCAACGATACAGATTGCGTTGTATACCCATCCCTTGTAGTCTTTCCACCTGTCGTATGACCAAGATGCCACGAGGAACACCCCGGACAGGCAAAGGATCTGATACATTGCCGAGCCTACGGACTCATTGGCGGACATGAGCAAAGACCATGTGACATACCCCAGAAGCAGGAACCCTGTCAACGTGTGCCGGAGCATCAGAATTGCCATGACCGCAAGACACGCCACGCCGAGAAGGAACACCCGGTTGTTGCGTACCGATGCCTGCATGTAGGGCATCATCAGGGTAGAGACCGACAGAAGCAAGGCAACGATGCCCGCCGCTGTCAGCCTGCCCTTGAGGTCAAATTGAAAGGTCGGGAACACGCACGCTCCTAGTAGTTGATGTTGAAGGCCGCCGATGCAATGGGTACATAATCCGCCGTCGCCGCGGAAAGTGTCAGGTACGCGACAGTGACAGCCGTGTTATTCCCGATACTGACACCCGTGCCACCCGCCTTTTTAAAGGTCACGGCGTATCCACACCGATTGAACACCGTATACATGCGCCCCACTTCGGAAGGCCCGATGACGGATGAACCCGTTCCTGAACAGTTCGTCATATACAGGATGTTGGTCTTCTGTTCCGCCGCGCTCAGGGTCCATGTGCCGGTTGCGGCGCCCCAATCCTTGTTTGAGACATCAACCTTCGCGTTCGCCAGTGTGGTGAAATAGCCCTGCCGCCAGTAGTAGCCCGATGTGCCGATAGTACCGGTGTTGTGCCGCCCCGGTTTGTAGACCTCTTCCGCGAAACACGTCACGGACAGCGCGATAACCGCCAGTACCAGGATAAGTGCGAAATACTTTTTCATTGCTGTTCCCTCCTTCTAATCTGTCGGGGCTATGCCCGAAAGTGCCTGTAATATCGAAATCGTGTTCTCGTCGGACACGATGCCGAGTTTTGCCATGATGAGCTTGCCGAGATTGCCTAATGCCACCTGTCCCTCGTCTGCCGGGTCGATGGTTGACCAGTAGGAACAGTGGCGGAGAATGTCGTCAAGGACTTCACGTCCCAAGTCGTTGAGAAAGACCGCCCGGTAAGCATCACGAAGATGTTTTTCCTGCTGTTGCATGTCCTGTCTCTGTTTCAAGATGTGCAGGCCGGGATAGCTCACTCAACCGCCTCCTGTCCCTTGAGCTTGCCGCCCATGCCCTCAACGAGCATTTCGGCGGGGCTGTTGGGTTCGATTGCCTTACCCAGGCCGGGGAGCGCGGAGCCGATACTTTTCATCTGTTCCATCGCCTGTGCCTCCTGCATCTGCTTGTTCTCCGCTTCGACGGCCGCATTGAACTCATCCTCAGAGGTGAGGCAGGACGCGGGAAAGCCGATGGAGATAAGGAGTTTGTCAAGGGTCTGCCCCATCTTGATCTTGTGGCGGGCCTGCGGGAACAGGGGAAGTATCTCACCCAGTGTCGCAAGGCCCTGCCTGATGCCCTGTGTCGCGTGCGCCCGCTTCTGCGCCATTGCAAGGGGGCCGGTGTAATCAATCTCTATGTTCGCGTTCGTCAACCCGCTATCGAGCATGATCTGGGGCATTGCCGGGATCCTGCCGGCTGCCTGTTCCGCATAGAAAAAGAGGTCGATTAGCGGGTTCAGTTCGTCATTGGCTATCCGTCCGACGACAGTGCCGAGCATCGTCGCCTTCTCTCCCATCATCTCTATGACCTGAGTGGCCGTTATGTTCCGGTTCTCAAGGGCAAGGCGGGAGAGCATGAGGAAGAAGTCGACGTTCCACCTTTCCCTGATGATGCGCTCCGTCCTGTCGAGCATATCAAGGGCATAGGGGAGTTTGATGTCCTCCATGAGGGGAGCAGGGCGCATCGTGTTCATGTCGTTGACATAGGTGCGTCCCTTCGGTCCCACCTGAACCATGCCGCGAAGGTTATTGTGGACAACCATCGGGGGTTCTACCATCTTCTGACCGGCTACAAGGTTGGACTGTGCCTGCTGGTTTGCCAGCATGATCTCTACATATGCCTCATGACCGGGACCGTAGCCGTAGCCGTCATTGCCCCGGTTAAACTGCCAGTGGATGAAGGGGAAGTGTTCGTAGCCTGATTCAAGGAGAACCCGTTTTCCATTCGGGAAATACCAGAAGGAGGCCCAGGGCTTGTTCTTGTTATCCTTCTTGCCCGGATCATAGTCTGCGCGGGGAAGAACGGCATGGACAATTTCCTTTTCCTCGTAGGGGTTCTTTTCGAAGGACTGCTTGAAATTGGGCATGTCCTCTTTAAGAGCGTCCTCACCGAACTTCTCTTTGAGTTGCTTGAGCGTGAGCTTATACGTGCGAAACTCGGTGTCCACGTTTCCCATCGCATCGAGGGCCACAACGTATTCGCGGGGGTGAAGGGTCGTGATGACCAGTCGTCCCTTCTTAACGTCCTCCTCGACGTACTTGTTGGCGCATCCGACAGAGCCGCCGTCACGGTAGAACACGGGCTGCTCGTCGTAGAAGTTGGAGCGAAGGAAGGCGGAATAGAGAACATCATCACAGGCCTCAAGCCATGCCTTGACCTCGGGAATATCGTCGAGACGCTTGCCTGACCACTTCCGCATATTCGACCAGCGGGGGAAGTCGTACTTGACTGGCAAGGACTCAGAGAACCATCTCAGGGACTGTGAACACAGGTTTCCAAAGAAGCCGTCAGCCTGTATCTTATTCGCGCTGTTGGCCGTGCCGTCGTAGACGTTCTGGCCGGTGACGGTGCCCTTGTTCGTGTCGTTGATCTTGCGGCGCGTGTGGTTGCAGAACTCTATCAATTCCTCCATCACGGGTTCATAGTAGTTCTTCACCGCTGCGAGGGACTTCTGGTAGGATTGCAGGTCCTTAAGCAGATCAAGATCGCTCTTGCGCTCTGTCACCCCAACAACTCCTTACGTGCGACGTTTGCCGATTCGAGGATTCCGGCCGGGCCGGTTATGATGGTCGATGCAACGCCCTTGCGCTTCTTCAGGTTGGCCGCCTCGGCCTTTGCCGCGGCCTCCGCTTCCGCCTTCTGTGTTTCCAGGAGTTCGGCCGCCGAGTTATCCACTACGGGAGGAGGAGGAGGAGGAGGAGGAGGGGGCACGTATATCGGATCAGGTTCGGAAGGACCGGAAAAGATTGAACTCATGCGTCACCTCGTGAATTGGAAATGCAGGGGGTGTTCGTCACCGCCCCTCTTTTGTTTCACTATCTCTGCCAGTATCGCCGGGTTATTGTTGCCGTACAGGTTATCCGGTACGAAGTCGGGAAACGCCATGCGCATGGACACGAGCGGGTCGGTTATCCTTGCCAGACAGTCCATCATGTCATCGTGGGCCGCGAAGGGGAACGCCTTGTACTCGTCGTTGACAAAGACGCGGGTAAGGTCTTCCGTCACGCCCTCATAGTTTGTGGCGGGGCATGAGTCGGGAATCCATATCCGGTGATTCTCAAAGAGGGGTAGAAGGCCCATGATTCGGTCGGTCTTCGCCGTATTGCCGCCCACGGGAACGATATCAAAACGGTAATTGTCCCGGTTCATCCGGTCCTCAAACGCCGCTATGTCGGCCTGCATCCCGTATTTCTCGTAATAGACCTCGATGGGCCTGTACTGTCTGTGCCACGCGAACAGTCTGTTGCTGCGCTCGGTCAGTGAAAGCCTGTCGCGGATGATGTTCACCACGTAGTAGTACCGGTCAGCGCCCAATCCTACGAGCATCATCACCGTGTAGTCGCTGTCCTTTTTTTTCTCGTTCGCCGGGTCAACGATGAGGTACAGGTTGAGACCCTGATAATGCTGTGCCTGCCAGTAGCGAAGGTCGGTGTCTGTAAAGCCCATCACGCTGTCTTGTTTGGGATTCAGGAGCATTTGGCAGGCGTAGACATACGCGCCCATATCACGGCGCTTCTCTGCCAGTTTATCGGGGGCCATGAACACGGCCTTGCCGTCCTTCTCTGCCGGGTAGATGCGGGGGATAGCCGAGCCACGCTCACTGATGGTCTGGTACGTGTCGTTGTAGTGGTAGCGCGTGCCGATGTACCGTTTACGCCCGCCATCGCTCTCAAGGTTCAGTGACAGTTCCCATGCCTCGGTGACTTTCCCGATCATTTCGGGTGTCGTCACGGACTCGCGGGTTACGACATCATCATAGACAATCAGCTTGTAGTGCTTCGAGGTCGGTTGCCCGTCCACAAGGCCGTAGGCCTCAACAGTGGCCTCCTTCGGGTTGCCCGTGCGCCGCACTATAATTCCGTCATCCTCTGACCATTTCGGGGATTCCTTCGAGGGGTTTGCGTAGAGTACGTCGGGGAAAAGCTCCTTGAGTTTGGCATTGCTCTCAAGCTCTCGCTTTATCTGCTTGAGAAACGCCTTTGCGGTCGGTCGGTTGAATGACAGGATGCAGACGGTAATCTCGGGATCCCTGAGGATGTCTTGGAGGGTCATTCCGAACGTGATGATCGTTGATTTGTAGTGTTCCCGTGCCCACAGGTCGAGACGGCCGTCAGGGTTTGCCTGCACCTCCATACAGCGGTCAAAGAGCCAGTCGCGGTCCATATCCTTGCGCCCGCAGACGTAGACGAGGAGAAAAAACACATCCCCCAGGGCAAGGCGGCGCATGACCTCACGGGTGTCTGCCGGTGTCTTCGCGGCGTTGAGGATATGGGAGTACATGGCGTGACGGGTTTGTCTCGGGGTCATTTCTTCCCCACGTTCTTGCCATTGCCGTTCTTGGGTTTGGCAGCAAGCGACAACACCCCGTTGGCCAACACGGCATCCACCATCTCAGACAACTCAGGCGACAACTCGTGAGTGTGGTTGATCGTGCCTGTTATCTCCTGTTTCTCCGCAGGAAAATCGTTCCTCAGCTTGAGGAGTGTCGTAATCGCGGACAGTTTGTCGTACAGCTCGTACTCAATACGGCTGTCCTTCCAGATTTTCTCTCCGTCAGCGGACTCGGTGATGCGGGTGTGTTCCTTGATCTTCTTGATAGCTTTGCGCTTTGCGGGTTTGATTGATGCGGTAGGGATTGCGGTAAGGGAGCCGTCGTCGGATACGTCTACATAGTCGGCAATGTCGGAAAAGGCTATGGCGGCGAGTTCCTTGATGAGCCGGGGGAGCTTTGCGCCTGCTTTCTCCATTTCAGCGAGACGTTTTGCAACTATGGACTCTGCAACTGCCTCACCGATTGCCTTGGATTCTGCTGACATGGGGTAAGTGTAACAATATGCCCCAAATCTGCATAGACCCCATGTTGCCCTAATGTTGCCCTAATTTTGCCCCTACCCTATTGACTATTTGCGGATTTTCCTGCTACTGTCTTTTTACTGCTTTGTATTTCAAACCCCCTTGGGACACGTTTGGCTTTACCTTCCGCTTCTAAAAACCATCTTCGGGCCTCTTCGGGGATTATATACGGCCTGCCAGTGATGTCCCTGTGAAATATCTTCTCCATGCCCTGATCCTTACGCCACCTGAGTATCTTGTTCCACGCGGTCTTGGTCGTCGGGCTCAAGTCGAGCGGCTTACGTAGAAACTCAATGATGGCTTTCCGTCCCACTATGAAGTCATCCATTATCTGCATTCCTCCACTCTGTTTTCCCTGATCGTGTAGCATTTGTTGGGTTCGTTCCAAGTCCCTGTCGCCATTGGAAGAAGAATTTTATACATTCGCTGATATCTCGGCTCGTCGCCATCGTTGGGTTCGTACTGTTCCATTTCCACGGCTTGTTCCGTCATCATTGCTATCCACGCCCGTTCTACTCGCGCCTTCTTCTGATTGTCCGTCAACGTCTTGCTCTGTACCCATTCCCACTGGTTCCGCAGAACCTGTTCCAGAGACGGATTGTCCCCATACGGGGATAGCCACTGACAAAAGGTCAGCCCTATCCACACGCACAAAACTGCGATTATAGGTACGAGGATCATCATGCACAGGCACCCGCCACCCTCCTCTGGATATTTGTACCCGCAGTTCCCGCAGGTTGTCTTTTTGTCCTCCGGCTTGCCACAACGGGGACATACAGGATCTTTACCTCCGCCCGTTGGAATCGGAATTATGATCGGTATCATCGTCCCCTCCACCACTCGCAGAACAAACCCGCCTCGATACACGCCCTGAGCATCATAAGATCATCGTCGGTCATATCGGCCACCAAATATCCATCGGCA
>MVQQ01000012.1 GCA_002067555.1 Syntrophorhabdus sp. PtaB.Bin184 | reverse complement strand
TATAAAGGCGGGGCTGTCTTTTCGCGCCTCGGTCATCTTCCGGTAGAGGTCGATCTCTTGCCAGCGGGCAAGCATATCCTTTTCCTTGACGGGCAGGTTGCCTCTCATGGGAAAGGGTGTTTTGGGGAGATTCAACGTGTCTTTGTAATCCATGGCAGAACAATCCTTGCTGAAATATAAAGTAACCCGGCCGGGAGCGGTCAGCTTGCGACGTTCTCTTGCAGTGGGGAGATTTTCCTACGTTTCAGGCTGTCGTAACCCGCTGGATTCTGTTCATCAAACTAACACAAAGCAGGTATCTATTCAAGAAGAAGGGAGAATGGCCCTGTTCTATCGCTTCGGAACGGTTTCTTTTATAAAATCGATCAGCTCTGTCTCTTTTCCGGCATAGAAATGGGTCGTATCGATGACCTTGAGATGCTTGTCCAGAGTGGTGAGATTCTTGTAGAGATCGTAGAGATCGTCCATGGGGGCTATGTCGTCGTACGTACCGCCCACGATAATGATCTCCCTGTTGAATCCCTTCAGGTGCTCATACTTGTATATAAGACAGGGAAATGAAACAAGGAAGAGACTGTCGAACCTGTCTATTTCGAGTGCCGACCTGCTGATGACCCAGGCACCGAAGGAGTAACCCGCAAGTGTGATGTGCGCATCGTTGTCAAGGTGTTCTTTCAGGACCCCGTATGCCGCGGTGGCATCGCGGACCTCTCCGTCACCCTCATCGTATTCACCCTTACTGTCCCCCACGCCCCGGAAGTTGAAGATCAGGGTCGTAAAGCCCTGGGCGGCGTACCCGTCCTCGATGGCGCTGACGACGTTATTGTACATGTTCCCGCCATAGAGAGGATGGGGATGGCATACGACGACGCCCGCCTTCCTGCTCTGGCGGCGGAGCAATCCCTCAATGTTCTGGTCCGATTCTATGGTGACCCTTTCTATTGACATGGCCATACTTATTTTGGTAGTTTTTCAACAAAAATTCAACAGGAAAAGTAATGGGA
>MVQQ01000011.1 GCA_002067555.1 Syntrophorhabdus sp. PtaB.Bin184 | reverse complement strand
ATCCTTGACGGTCACCCCCCCCAATGGCTCAACCCTTCCAAGCAGAAGTGCGCGTTCAATATCCTATGGTTGATTCCCCAAACACGTCAATTCACCGGCCTTCCCCCGCGGGGCCGCGGTCGAGCCATGCCGATGCAGGATCTCCAATTCTTGCCCCCCCCAAAGCGTCCCACCTGTTCTTACCCGTACAACCATCGAACCTCCTTCTCGGGAATTCGCCTCAAGTCTCATCTTCTGCGGCAAGCCGGGCGCATCTCCTGGACAGCCTTCCCCTCACGACACGTACAATCCCTAGTATTATCAACAGTATCCAAACACACAAAGACGCTATCATGCACGTTCGTAACCCGGCGAGGGAGTATTCGAAGACAACGGTGCTTGTTCCCGGCTGAAGATGAACAAATCTCGTGCCAAGGTACCCCCTGTACACTCTGGCCTCAACCCCATTAACGTGGGCCTTCCACCCTGAACTGAAGGTGTCCATCAGCGCAAGGAATGACTCCTTGTTGGTCTTGGCCCGTATTACGACCCTTTCGGGAGAATCCTCCTCAAAGATCGTCTCTGATCGCAGCGGGAGATTCTTATGAATGTCCTCCCCAAAATCGCCGCGGAATGCGTGATCCGACGTTGTGATCCACTCCTGGAGCCTGCCACCTGCCTCGAGGTGGTCCTTCAGATACGCATATTCATCTCTTTGATTTCCAAGAACAACCACCCTGTCTGAGACGAAGGCTCTGTTTGTCTGTGAGCCTTCCTCTGCCATGATCTCCCTTAGAACGATGTCGTCGTTCTTGTGTGGCAAGATCAATACGTCGTCCAGGTAAGTATTGAGTGACATGAAGTCTTTACCCTTCATTCCGCGCGCAGTCCAATACTTGTAGAAGAAACCCTGGACCAACGGACTGAGCTCGGCGTGAGGAAGAGTGAACCCCTTGATCCTATCCGGTACAGCGCTTGACGCATTCATGATCTCCATAAAGGAAACGGGAAACTCCGAGGTCCAAATGGGAGCAGTATTGAGCACCTTCGAATATGTTGGCAGATAACGATAGGCCATCCTATCAACGGCAAATGACAAGACGTCATCCTCTATCCTGACCCGCTTCAGAGGATTCACCCCCGTCCTTGACCCGCGAATCTCCTGAGAAACCCTAACCGCTTCGTTCTGCCATTCATTGATAACAAAGGACGGGTTCTCGGAAAATGGAAAACACTTGACATATTTCTGCGCGTTACCGTCAAAAGGTATCAACACCGGTTTGATCAAGAGAAACGCCATCACAATACAAGCGAAACCGGCCATTCTCGCCGTGTTCCTTTTAATAGACAACAGGACGGCGACCGACCTTCCTTTGGTCGCGCGGGCGAACACTCTGAAATTCATTAACAAATCGGGAGCATTCCCGGCCATCCGCACGCAGAACAAGAAAGACTCCATGATAATGACTGTCTGGACAGGCAACTCCATTATTGACGCTCTGCTCGCCAACCATGGGATCCCAAGGAGGTAGTATGAAAGAAAGACAACAGACTCGCCAACAAAATGAAACGCCGCCAGCACGATCAACAACCAGGTGCGGCTTTTCAGATACAGGTTCAACGAACCAAGGACCATGAATCCCGCCAGGAAAGGATTCATGAAGAAATTATGCGCGTCGCGATTGACGATCCAATGCTCAGCGGAATAGTCGGTCACATATAAACCCAGGAACGACACCGCTGAATACAATAAGGCGACTGCGGGGCTCAGGCTCCTTTTTATTGAAGATGACACCATCGCTATAACCACACAGACCCCTGTGCTTTTATAAGCGACAGACATGAGACTGCCCATAGAGGTCTTGTACGCTAGTATCAACACGAAGGCCAAACCGGCTATCATTGAAGCGACGAACACCGTTCTCCCGCTGAACCGGTCGGTAGTGATCTTCCTGGACATGAGGAAGAACACCACCGAGGCAACGAGACAAGGCTGATTGATGACACTTACGATCAAGTATCTAATGTACATTCTGTCGAGCAGAATGTGGTAGCCTATGGCCCCGGAGATCCTGGAGTTCTCCCTCATTGAATTCGCAAGCAGAGGGAGTTGAAAAACGTTTGCCAGTAAAACTGTGATTATTACACCGGAACAGAACAGTGCGTATTTCACCCACGCCTTTCCCTGCGACAACCTTCCCACGGGAGAATAGAGTCCGTAAACGGCAAAGACTATGAATATGAAAACATACGCGTATACCTGGAGTTCAACTCTCAATCCGAGGAACGCCAAGGACAACAGGAGCGAGACCGCCAGATACCTGTCTAATTTGACGATGTTATCGTCGTGCAACATAAAGCGCAGCAGTGCAGCTATGGCTATAGGATACAGGAATAGGAAGGTGGCCAGATGGTCATAGGAGATATAATAGCGGTATCCCCCCGTCAACAACACGATCATCGGAAGAAAGGAGTAATACCGGTCGTAACCCAACACTCTGGCTGCGACATAAACCGACGTCAGAGCCAAGAACGTTCCTGCGATATGTATGAAATGAAAACTGCTCAGCGTAACGCCGATGAAGTGAAGCAGAGGGGTGAAGATCGACACACTGATGGCATTTCCGTACACTGCCTGTTTGCCCAGTATGTTAAAAGGGTTCCACAGAGCGAATGAACCTTGTTTCAAACGATCATGGAAGTACCACAAGTTGTCATAGAAGAAAGCATAGTCGAGATTCATGTGATCTCGATCGTGAAAGGAATAGCTCAGATAGAAGATGTACACAAAGAACGCTGCCACAGGCAACACTTTGAGGAGTCGATATTCACCACTCTTCTTCAAATTATCCTACCATCGGTCCACGGACTGCGTCCGGTACATGCCTTGTGGAAACGGGTGGGGGGACCAAGAATATGTATGAAGGCTACGTGAAGACAGCCTCAACGAAGTACGACGCCACGGGATATCCGAGGCAAGTAGTAACCGGGATAACCCTGTAGTGAACGAGATCCAGCGGAAGGCTCTTTTGAATCAATTCCTTGAAATCCGAGGATTTCCTGAGATTCCTGCCTCGTTCGAAGTGTTTGACGATAATCTTTGCCAGCAGGCTTCCATTCTCTTCCGGCTCCAAGAGATCGTAAATGACAACCCTTCCTCTCTCGCTCAGCAGTGACACGACATCCGGCAACAACTCCTGCGCCACGCTGTCTTCGACATGATGCAACATCCCGAATATCATTACAACATCGAACAGCCTGTCACTGTTGTTCTTGAACGAACTGATCGACTCACAAAAGAAACGGAAATTGTCTTTGCCGGCAAATCGTTCTTTTGCCACATCGATGGCTTTACCGTCTATATCTATTCCCGTATATCGAACGTTCTCGATGTTCAGAAAATGTTCTGCGATGAGGCCTACGGAACATCCTATCTCCAGTAGCTCTGTCTCACCCCCGTACAAATTCCGTACAATGTCTTTCTTAGCACCGTTCCCTCCGAAGATGAAACCGGCAACCTTCTGGTAGAGATACCAGAGTCTCGGGAGATTTTCTTGACTCAACACCCTTCTTATCAACGCGAACCTGCTTTCTGGAGGATACCCGGTCAGCGCTTTCTCGCCACCAGGAGATGATTGTTGGCACCTTCCTGCAGATCGCCGAGACTGAACAACAGCAGGATCGGTATGTTCACAACGACATATAAAAGCATAAATGGGAACAGCACGAAAAAGAACGCATTTCTCCTGTACTCCCTGACCCTCATCCCCCCGGCATTCATGGCCTGGAAAACCAACGAAAAGAGATGGGAAGCCATTGTAGACCAGGCTCCTCCCAAGGGTATCAGTTCAATAACCTCCATCTCCGACATTTCAGCCGCCTTCTCGACCCAGAACCTCGTGAAATTGTAATAATGGTTGGGCGCGTAATGCAGCGTCGAAGTCTGGGGGATCAGGAATACCCCATGCCCTCCCTTTTTCAAGACCCTCGCGATCTCCGTGAACATCCTAATAGGTTCAAAGACATGTTCCAGGACCTGCATGTTGATAACTGTGTCAAAGGTCTCATTGTCATACTCCAATGAGCATCCGTCTCCCACAACAAACGAGTATATCCCGTCATCCATGGTCAGCTTGTAATCGGTGGATATGTCGCACGTCGTCCATGATGAAATCTCAAGTCTCCTGTTTCGCACACGCATATAAAAGTCACGACCGCCTACATCAAGCACGCGTCCCCTGCAGTACCTGTCGATCGCACGGTACACTTCCGAGATCCTGACATCCCTAAGCCTGTACAGTATCCCGGATATAATCCTGTTATTGACCATTGAACATTATCTCTTCGCGCCTCTCGACACGCCTGGTGCGTATGTCCTGGCACCCACAGCGAACAACCCTGCACCTGATATCAGGAGAAGTATGATGCCGAAGAGCAGCCAGCCATCCAGAATAATGCCAACAGCCACCAGGGGGATAACATAAGTGCTGACGCGCAGGTTCAAACCGGTAAACAACGTGCTGACGGGAAACAAAAAACCTACGGGCAGGAACCACCAGAACTCTCTAAAGTGCGCCACTTCGATGTCCTGCCAAAACAATCCGGCCACAAAATAAGCCATCACCGTCACCAAGAGCGCGAAATGGCTAATTCGCGTTTTCGGTGACTTCATTTCCGCCAGCATCAACACGATCAACCCTAAATAGGAGGTGAAATGAAGATGAACAAACTGTAAGAGAATTGTACCAATCAGGGCGGGCACGATCCACGTAATGACGCTCTGTTCGAAAAGAACAAAAAAGACCAGGTAGCAGAACGCGGGTGCAAGCGGGGAAGCATGACCGGATACCAAATAGGCAACCGAAATGATCAGCGCCCAAACATAGCGTATCTCAAACATTCTCGCGCTCTTTCGTGTCTCCGCGTCCGTATCGGGCGATAGGTTTGTTTCGCCGTCACAGATCTCGTTCGTTATCTCGGCCAGGTGCCTGTCGTTTGTTTCGTAAACAGTCCTATCTGCCGGACCGTCTTCCGGTCTATCCCCCCTGACATAGAAAAGAAAATAGCCCACAGGATACTTTCTCGACATCTCCTTTCCCTTGTTTACCCAGGTCACGGTGAAGGTTTCCTTGTCATTCTCCACGCGAAGACTGTCCATGATCTCTCTTCTCAAGGTCTCATGAAGTTTCATCGGAGGGATGTCGGCAATTCGTCTGAGCAGCGAGTGCAATAACGCCTTTGAAAGGTTCATCTACATTCAGACCTTATCTTCCTTCTCGATTTCAAATGCTATTTGAATGATCTCTTCCATCGTCAGCTTTTTCAGTTTCTCGTAATCCTTCAGGAAATATTTAGCCCTGTCTACCAGTGGCCTTACATAGCGAGCCGATATCGTCATTTCCGGATAACTGCCAAAAAGACAACCCTGGCATTTGCTGGTAATTTCATAGATCTCTTTGTGGATAATGCCATCTTCAAACCATTCGGGAAACCTGTCGTCATAGACCGGGATCCTTCTTTGGAGTCTGAAATCGCAACATGGCGCAATGCTCCCGTCCGGTTCTATGGCAAAATACAGATTGGGACTGTCACAAACGCCGCCATTCCTTCTGCGCCACTCAATCTCCTTTCCAACAACAAATCTGTATATGTCCTTAAGGTATTCATCCGAATCGTACAGCAAGTACCCATTGTTTCTCAAGCGTCGGCATTCTTCGAGCACTTCCGCTACCCTTGCGTACTGTGATTTCTGGAAGAGGAGCGAATCATCATAGGCCCTGAATCCCATGGGTCTATTCTGAGATGAAGTATGGACCGGGACAAGCGATACTCCCCATCCTATCCTTGTGGCAAACTTTATCACCTTGGTAATATCGTCCAGATTATGGGGCATCAGGACGGTCCCAAAGAAGGCCGTTCCATCTTCCGGGAATATATCGTTCACATCCGCGACCGCTCTCATGGCCCGAATAAAGGATTTGTTGAAACCACCATTGATCAAGTCTTGCTTCTCCGGCTTAAGAGTGTCCAGAGATATGCTTATGTCCTTGCCGCCCGCGTCAACGCAGTCCTGGAGACGCTTGCGCGTGGCAAAACCGTTGGTTTGCATTCGAACGTGTATCCCTGCCTCGGAGAAAACTCGGATGATATCGGCAAGGTCTTTACGAACAAACGGTTCCCCTCCTATAAGGAGCACGATCGATGTTCCAATACGGCGGAGATTCCTCGCGACCGCCCTTATCTGATCGATATTCATCTCCGGTATGTCGGCGTATGAATAGATTATGTTGCACTGCTGGCAGGACAAGTTACAACGAGATGTAATGTAGAACTGTACATAGAGGGGAAATCCCTTTGTGATGATGCTTCTCGCCAGTCTGAATTTCTCGGATATGTTGAAGTAACTCATATTGGTACCTTACTAAAATGATCGGCTATCTGCATTTGAACACCTGGGATTAGGAGTCGGAACCCTTGGACGCCAGAACAAATAGCGTACTTCCTATTGGAAAGTTGAAATACCTGACGAAGTACCGCTCCGATGACAACAGATTGTGAAGTATCCTGTTGACAATGGGATTCGGCCTGCCAAAGTCGCCGAACAAGGAGTCCTTTGGCGGAAAAAGGCGCCTCTTCAGCAACAGGGGGACAAAGAAGAATGGTTGAACATACGTCGCCTTCTCCACCCGAAAGCCGGAGCTTCTCAGCTTCTGTACCATTTCGCGCCTGGAATACCTTCTGTAGTGACCGAAGCATTCGTCGTGCTTCCCGAAAAGAACCCTAAAGGCGGGCACAGATATCAGTAGCCAGCCATTGAGACCCAGAACGCGATTACATTCTTCAAGCACCTTTACGTCATCATCAACGTGTTCGAGAATATCAATTGCCGATATGAATGAGAACGTTTCATTCTTAAAAGGCAGGGCCTTCGCGTTGCTAGCCACTACCGGAACATGGCTGTCCTGCATGTAATAGAGGATCTCCTGGTTCAGGTCCATGCCGAATTGATCCTTCACCGTATCCTTAATGTGGCCAAGAAAGATACCCGTTGCACAACCGATATCCAGCATACGGGTAAGCTTCACGCTCTTCGGGATATTGTGTGTCATCAGGTCCCGGAGTAATTTATACTTGCTCGTGATCCACCAATGGTTCTTGCTCAGCCAGTCGTATTGTATCAATCTTTCCTTATCCATATCGATAATTCAATTGTCCTTTCTTGTGGATTCTTGGATGAGAAACGCTGGTCTGTGTTTGACAGATTCAAATATATGCATGATATACTCGCCTATAAGGCCGAGCAGCATTATATTGACTCCTCCTATGAAACTCGTCAACGAGATCGCGGAAGCCCAACCCGCGCTGATACTGCTCTCGGGATAATTGAAGCAGAGCTTCGCTATCACAATCGCAGCCAGGAATATGAAGGTAAACACGGAAACTGCTCCGCCGAAGTAGACCGCCCAGCGCAGAGGTTCCTTGGAGAAAGACGTTAAGCCATTGATCGCAAGGTCGATGAGCTTGAACAGGGTGTATTTCGGCTCGCCTTTCTGCCTGGCAAGACGATCATATTCGAGTCCCAGTTGCCTGCCACCATACCAACTCCTCAGTCCCCTTATAAAAGGAGAGGAATCCTGCAGCGCAACAATGAAATCCACAACCTTTCTGTCCATTACGCAGAAGTCGCCGCTGTCTAACGCAATATCAATATTTGCCATTCTTCTATACAAGCGATAGAAGATGAAGTAGGATGACTTCTTGAGAATGTTTTCTTTCCTTTTCCTTCGTACTCCGTAGATAACATCATAGCCCCTGCCCCAGAGGTCAAACATCTCTATTAGCACCTCTATAGGATCCTGACCATCGCCATCCATGACTCCAATGGCCTTTCCTCTCGCCACATGCAATCCCGAATACAACGCTTTTTGATGACCGAAATTCCTCAGTAGCCGGTAAGCCTCGAGGCTCCCATACTGTGCCGCGAACGACTGCAGTATGTTCCACGAACCGTCGGTGCTCCCATCATCAATGACAACGACTTCGTACGCCCTGCCGAGCGCATCCATCCTCTCGACGATCTCCGGCAGCAATGAGGGTAACACCTCCTCCTCATTGTAGATGGGAATGATAATTGAATACTCCGGGTCATTCGAAACGCTGGTGTTCATATAATACCCCAATATCGCCTTGAGTCTTTTAAATACGATCCGTCGCGCCCTTTCTCATGGAAACCGGTGAATTACCGTCGATGTCCACCCAGAACGACAGCAAAAATCAGTGTAAACGCAATTCCCAGCAAAGTCAATACGGCACCCAAAGCGAACCCAGGCGGAACAAACCTGAATTCGACAAGGTTTGTTCCGGCCGGCAGTTGAACTCCCATAAAGGTATAGTTCGCTCTGAGCAATTGTCCTTTCTGTCCGTTGACGCGCGCAGTCCAACCCCTGTGATAATTGTCATTGAAGAGCAATACCCCCGGCCGGTCCGTTCTTACGGTCAGGACAGCCGCATCGGAATTGCCCTTGAACTCAGTAATCGGCATTCCCTTGTCCCCTCGAGTATGGTCCCGACCTGCACTCGTCGACTCACAGAGAAGAACGACTTCGTCCTGCGGGCTAAAATCCGGATGGGTGAGTCTCGCCAGAATCTCATTCTCGTCACGGTAGACAGAATAATCCGTGTAGAACATGAATCTTGATATAGCGTTTGGTCTCTCACGCAACACCTTCCTTCCCGAGTCGTAAGTGAGTCTGACCCCAACAAGATCCAGAAAACGATCATTCTCATACAATGCTGGAAAACCAAAAGGGTTTACGGTTATGCCAAACCGGCCCGCGAAGCTGCTGTAGCGTTTGCTTACGTCATTGTAAAGGCCGGAATAGGAACGCACACCATAGGCTACAAAGGAATCCGCGAGTATTTCCCTGTTGCCCCACAATTCCTTCAGAGCCGGTATCTGCAGGATCGTTATGGGATGGTTGACTCGATAGCTTCTCAGATCCACCTGACTGCCACCTTCGACCTTCAAAGCATCGATCGCCGGATAAGGAGTTGCACCCTTGTAAAAAGGATTGATGTTCTGGTTGATGTGGATCTTCCAGGCCGGAACCTGGTCAAAAACAAGCGTTAAGAAGAGAACCGCGAAGACACATTTGCCGTTGACGCCCATGCCCTTCATCGCTATAAGGGACATAAAGATCAGAACCACAATCACGAACCTCAACGACCCCAGATAGATGAGTGCATAGTCGATAGTCCTGCGGTTCTCACGCAGTTCGTCGGCGTTGGAAAATAGGATCACAGCAAGACACAGCAGCACTGACAGGACCACCAAGGGCCTCAGACGGTGCCAGTATCGGGCCACGGCATCGTTTATCCGTGTTTGGAGATAAGCTAGAAAAAGGAGCAGCAAGATGAAAGAGGCGAACATATTTCTGAGGTACAGATCGTACAGATGGTACCCGGTATCAATCACGAAGACCGCGACACCGTTCACAAAAACGCCGAGCACACTCATGACAAATACCAACCTCGACGCGCCCGGTCGATTCTTTGCCCAGTAGTAGCCAAAAAGAGCGGGAAATGCCAGAACTGGTATTACAAGGAATTTGAGTTTGACGGCAGTATCAAACTTAAGGATTATCTTGACACTTAATACCGCCAAGAAAACAACGTACAACACGACAAGAACCCTTCTGATCGAGACGTTTTCACGATAGCTTCCCCACACACTCCTTATGGCACCCTTGGAAAAACTCTTTTCGAGATTCTTGCCGGTCAAAGCGGCCAGCGCGCAAAACCCGATCGGCAGGGCAATCTGCATCGACAAACTATGTCCCAAAGGAAACAGGACAACGGTAGTCAGAACGCTGAACGGATTCAAATGCGAAATCAGTGCCAGTGCAAAAAGCACATAGACGCACCAGAACCGGTGACTTCTTCTCTCCGAATAGAAGAAACTTAGGACTACAAGTATAGCTCCAATAACACCGAAGGACTGGGGCATCAGGTTGTTGACATGCCATCCTGCGTGCTGCTCCCCGGGGAAGAGCTTCGAAATGATCGGGACGCTAGAAACGTAGTTCACTCCAAACAACTCCGGGTTGAACAATCTTAAAAGCAAGTAGAAAACTTCATTCATTTCCGGCATTAACGCCGTGTACCGTACATTTTCCGGCAACAGTCTTATGCCCTCCTTCAGCTCAAGCCAGCTTGGAAGGATCCGCACCGCCGACAACAGAACAGCGGTCAGCACACTCAGTGCAAGGACAAGCACCATTCCTTTCCGCGAACTCTGATCCTGCGTCCATACCCTGTATCCGGACAACACCATGATCACCAGGAAAGCAAACCCCGCCCAACTGAGATGATTCGAGAGGAGAAGGAATCCCAGAATCAGCGACAAATACAGATAGTTGCGATACGCCGGACGACCGTGAAAACTCCATATGACATACGCACTCGCCATGAACAGAATGGAGATCATGAACGTGAAAGTGGCCGTCACTGTGTAGATGGTATACTGGCAAAGACAAAACATCGTTGCCGCGAATAACGCCCACTTTCTGCTATTAATCTCTTGTTTGAAAAAACCGAATGACAGTAGGCCAAAAACAAAGAACTTGAGGAACTGCACAAAGGTCAGGACCCTGAAGATGTACTTCTCCGGAACGAACAGCAGGGGCCAGTTGTCCGGCGAGAACAATTGCATGAGACAGAACGAATAGCTTGGAGTCCCGCAGAACAGATGCGGATTCCAGAAGCTTGGCGATCCCTCATGGGCATTCCTTATATTGTATAGCAGTAGCGGATACGTTGCCTCCAGAGTGTCAGTGTTGCCGATCATTATCTTACCCAGGAAGAAAAATGGATAAAAGACCCAGATCGAGATCGCCAGGAAATATACGGCCACAAGGCAGTTCGCCAAGCGAGGACTGGCATTCGATTCAAAGCCCCCTAGCGCTTCCCGCACCCAGGAAGATATTTTCTTGTCACTTTTCATGATCACACGAGGAGATGAGAAGCGACTCATCCAGACGATCGGGCAAACAGCTGGCAGAGCATCTTGTCCTCAGTCATCGGAGGTCTGAGATCCCGCACCAGAAATCAAACAATCCTATCGCCTGCCGCGAAGTATACTCAAGATCGATCCTAACACCGCTCTGATCAAGCAGTTCCTTCACCTGGGTGACACTTCGCCTGTGTTCGCCCTTTTCAAGATATCTTTCATAAAGATTCGCTCTCACGGATCTGTAGACGAAGATGGGTTCGAGAATCACTATCTTACGTGTTATCCTGGGCAGGACATACCTCACCAAAGACAAGCACTCATTGTTCGGAACGTGGTGCAGAAAACCGACCAGCAACAGACAGTCATAGTCTTTGTCGATTGGCAATTGCCTCACATCGCCCGACCGAAAATGCGTGTTTTCTCTTGCGCCATATTTTGCCGCCGCGTAGCGTATCCTTTTCTCGTCAATATCCACGCCCAGGTACTCTTCGTAATGCAACGTATCATCTATGAATTTGGACACCGCTCCGGCTCCACAGCCGACCTCCAGGTACGTCCTGCACGGATTATGAAGAATCGCATCTCGCAAATGATAATGATAGAGGTAATAGTTCAGATGAACGATGCGTTGCAGCTGTATCCAGATCATCGACGATAAAACATCAAGCAACATTTTCAGCAATCACTCACATTTTCCCGCAGACACTGCCGGCGGTCGCTTTCTTGGGATACTCCGCGCGCCTGGCATCGAATCCGTCCCGGCTATTCTCGCCTGCTAAAACTGACATACTGCTGCCCCCTGCCAAACAACCTGCCGAATCTCCTGCTGTCTGTCATTCCTTTAACATTGAGGCCCACAATCGCGTCCAGCGCCTCCCGCAAGGCATCCGCAAGGCCGGTCGAAAACTCAGAAACGTTAGATATCACCTCACCGATCAATGAACAAACTTCAGACACTACGTCCTGATTCCTCTCATTCTCAAATTCACGCATCTTATCTCTCGATGATCTGCACAGGGAAAGAAGCTTGCGATTCTCCGTTTCCGAGCGCTGTGGAAAGACGTGGCTGTGATCAAGGAAATTGTGAACGTTTTGCCAGTAAAGGCTCTTTCCGTTCTCATTAATGCTCAGCCCGCTGTGTAGAATCTCCTTGTACCACCGCCAATCAACGATGAAATGAGGTGATGACCCATATATGTCAAAGCTCTTCTCCACAACCTCAATCGCCTCAGCAATAGACAACATTCTTCCGATTGACGCAGGGTTGATCAGGTTGTCGATGATCCAGTCGTCCGGGCGACGGTTCATCCCTTTCAGATTTGCCAGGTGTGGTAAGAAAATAGGCAGTAACAGATTCGTCTTCTCCTCCAGGCTGGAAGCGGGATCGATCAGAAGTTGGGCAAAGAAGCGCCGCAAAGCCTCGGCAAAATACGATATATCGTCAACGCACGTTATCACAAGAAGGCCCCGTGAGGTCACAAGATCGCACAGCAGCCTCAAGAAGTCTCCCGGGACCGGAACGCCGGACAGCACCCCCTCGCAAAAAACGAAGTCGAACCGGGAATCGTCCCTGTAATCACTGAGCATGCACTCTTCAATCCCGATCACCTCGAGGAGGTCGGGATAATCCGAAAAAAGGTTCCGAATGTCCGAGACCCCTGCGCGGTTGGGCTCCATAAGGACGTACCGGGCGGGCCTCAGACTGGCGGTATACAGAGAGTTAAACCCCGACCCAGGCCCAACCTCGATAACTCTCTTGCCTGTGATGAACATCGGCAGTATTCCCATCTGGCGATACAGGAACTCCCTATTCCTAAAGTGCCTGTCCAAATCCTGTATGTCCTGTCTGACCGGCGATATATTATGCTTCCTATAGAATTCAACGTGTGAAGAATTCATCTAACTCCCCTTCCTCCATCCGGTTATTGTTGTCCAGTAAGATACGTTCGCCAGATATCCTCCACCAATCGCATATCTTCAAGGCTGTCTTCCCCGCTTGATATTGATCCTCTGCCGTTGCAGATATCATCAACGAAAGCTTCTGCCTGATTTCTGAACGACCAGGACCAAGCCGAATACGGGGAGCTCAGGTTATGCTCCTGCCCGCTTTGATATATCTCTATGTGAGCGGGTACACCCCTAAGCAAGGGTGGCGGAGTGGATATGCGGAGCCTGCCGTTGGAGAAATATATCTCCGTAACCTCATCCCAACCATGATACGCGTAATTCCCCGTTTCCAGGAGAACGTTATAATCCCCGGCGTCGAGTATGATCACCCATTCGGCCTGACCGTTAAATGATACCGAGGTGACTTTCAGGGTTGAGCCGACCAGAAACCTGAGCAGGTTGATGTTGTGGCAATACGTGTTGAGAAACCGCTCATATTCCTTCTTCAAACCCTCCGGAACCCAAGCCGGCGCGATGGGCCAGCGAGGCAGTTCATACTCGAAAGCTTCGCCTGTAGTCAGATGCCCACCAATGTTACAGTAAGCGTTTCCTCCAAAACAATGGGAGCGTACATACCTGACGGGTCCCAACTCGCCTGATACCAGCAGGGATTCCAGAATGCCCTTGGCCTTTCTAACACCGGTATCGTACCGTTTCATGTAACCCACCGCGTACACCGTTCCTGCTTCCCTGGAGGTTTCCACGAGTGTTGTTGCCTGCTCGTATGTGGAAGCCATGGGCTTCTCAGTCAGAACGTGCTTCCCTGCCCTCAGGCAATCGAGCGCAATTGGACCTGTCAGAAAGCGTTGTGTTACAGCAACTACGGCGTCCACATTAGAATCCGCCAGAAGTTCCGCATGGGTGGCATAGGTCTTGTCGATACCATAACGTCGTGCAACCAGTTCTCGGAGGCCCGGCCTCAGCTCTGCCAGTGCCACGGTGCGACATTTGTTCAACTCGGCATAATTTGCGATGTGAGCCAGTTGACCCATGAAGCCTGCCCCAACAAAACCGATTTTTAGAGGATGATCCATATCGTTGGTCCGTCTCGCGTTCTAGATCACTCGTATTTCCGGCAGGGGAACAATGAATTTTCCACCATTGGCTACGTACTTTTTATGCCTTTGCAGTATGGGGTCTGTGTATCTCCAGGCAAAATTGACTATGTAATCGGGCAGCTTCTCATACACCTTATCCGAACTGAATACCGGGATATGGTGGCCTGGCGTGAATAGTCCGTCTCGAATCGGATTGTCGTCAAAAATACAATCGATCAGGTCGCTGATCTCAAGGAAATGGATGAGCGTGGTAACACCAACTGAAGCACCGTAACCAGCGATCCGTTTTCCTTCCCCGCGCAAACTACGCACCAGGTCAAGCAACCCCTGCTTTTCTCTCTTGACCTTTTCGGAAAGCTCTCTGTACACCTCGGGTCTGCCAAGACCGGACTCGTTTTCCGACCCAACCAGTCGCCCCACCGAATCCAGAACGGGTCTTCCCCCTCCCTCCAACTGGACGATACCCCTGATCGATCCCCCCTTGCTTGGATTGTGAATAACATGTATAAGCTCCAAGCCGTTGCGTTGAAAAAAGGATATCAGAGGTCTCACGGAGAAGTAACTGAGATGCTCGTGGTAAATGTTATCAATGATCGTATGCTTCACCAGATCGGCCAGATACCCTGATTCGAACACAAATAGTCCATTCGGTTCAAGAAGGTTTCTGATCGAAGTGACAAAATCGTCAAGATCGTCTATATTCGCCATCACGTTGTTCGCAGTCACGAGCGAGGCGTGACCGTGTTCTTTAGTGATGTCCAGTGCCAGACCTCCGGTAAGAAAGGAAGGGATCGTAAATACGCCCGAATTCGTTGCCTTCGCCGCTATGTCCTTCGCCGGATCAACCCCCAGGACACGAAAGCCCTTCGCCTGAAAAGCCCTCAGTAATGTGCCATCGTTGCTTCCCACATCGATCACCAACGACCCCGGGCGTGGTTGAGCAAAGGCAACGATCTCGTCAGCGTAAGTCCGATAATGTTCAACCAGTCCCAGAGAAATGGATGTCTCGTAAATGTATTTGCCGTAGAGAATCTCCGGGTTCACTACGACGGGCAGTTCAACATTACCACAATTGGCGCATTGTATGAGATATAACGGGTAATCCTCCTGCTTGTCTTTCAGACCGTCCACCTTAACGTAGTGATCACCGGGCGGCGTGGGAGCAAGCATCAAAACGGTGTTGATGTTGCTGTCACCACATAGTCTGCATGTTGTTCGAATGTAATGAGATTTATCCATTATCCACCTCAAAGTGACATTGTGGTCAAGCCCTGATCTGTTTGTGAAGTTTACTCAAGTAGTTGCTGCATGCCGCGGAGTCTTTTTCGTCGGGTGACCAGGGAGCGAAATCGTTATCACCTCTGTTGAAAGGTCCATTCGTGCTCTCGTGAAAAACGATAACGTCCGATTCGATCAAAAGGGTGTGGTAGAGGGGTTCACATATACGATAATAAAAGGTCCTCTTCGACAGGTAATCTCCCATATTGATCACATTCTGGATGCTGCCATCATCGCTAAAGATAAGAACCTTTGCCAGTCCATCTATAATGAGAAACGACTCGCTCTTTCCGAAGTGGCGGTGAGGGCGTACATACGTGTCTCTCGTGTGGACTATGATCATCTCGTGCAGTCTGTCGGTCTCTTCCCGATGGGCACATATACGCACGCGCTTTCTCTCGTTGTGCCTGGCTGACCCCTTCAGACCCTGAATATCCTCATAGTCCACCAGCACTATCTGATCCTCGCAATAGATGACTTCGTCACTGATCCTTTTGATCTTCATGTGGTCAACACCTTCTATATTCTGAGCGCTCTCGTGCTTCTCGAAAATATCGAAGCAAAAACTCCACCACTGCGCACAAACGAACTGTTCTTTCCAATCACCTTGTCTTCTATCTCGGGACTCAGACTCAGGCAGCAAAGCTTGATACCTTCCTCGACAAGGGCACTTGACGGCTTGATCGGCAGTCTCGAGCCTGGCATAAAAAGACCCGTCTTGTTCGGGTTGTCATCAGCGACAAATGAAATGCGATCCTCAAGTTGAAAAAGATTTATATACGTGCAAGCCAGATGTCCAGCACCGAACAACGCTGTCTTGCCCTTAGAGGACAAGTGATCCGCGAAATACCCTCTTGTCCTCCTCTTCACGTCCGGATAATCCGAAAGAAATCTTGATGTCCTGTCGATCTCGTCCTTCACCGCGCTCTGGTCCATGTTGAAGGAATCCTTTATGTCTCCTCTTTGCCCGATGCCAACAAGGGAGTTTTCGAACGCATACTCAAAGCACTCATAGTACCGCATGACCAGTCTTCGAACACCGAAGAAGGTTTTGAACGTCTGAGGGGTAAAGTACACGAAGTGTTCTTCCCAGAAGGTTGTGTAATCATGATTCTCTATTGCGCCGGAACAATCGGGTACCTCTATGACCATGTATCCACCCGGCCTGGCAAGCTCCAACAGTGAATTGATGAACACCTCCGGATCGCTTGCGTGCTCCAGAATATGGCGAGCAATGACAACGTCCGCACGCCCGTATTTGTCGGTCATTATGTTGGCCGTGCGGCTGTTGATACGGTCCTGGACTGTCTCAACTCCAATACCGGGCGCGTCTACTCCCAGATCCTGCGCCGGATCTATTCTCCACGTGTTTCTGAAACCTCTGTTCTTCAGCCTCTCCAACAACGTATCGTCTTTGAAGCTGACACCGCAAAAAGTGGAATCCGCATGCAATCCCGGCAACCGGCATATCACTTCACAAAGGTGGTCCAGATGGCCTTCCGGTTCATTGTAGGTTATCCACTCGAATGGCGGCCTCAATTCGGCGGCGGAGACCCGATGCAGGTTCAGCATTGTCCCACAGGCCTGGCATTGTCCGAACACGAAGGGAAACCTCGATTCCTCCGCGTCGCTTCTTGTCAGGAAACGATTGCAGATGGGCTGCAAACCGAAATCAACTTTCTCCACAACATTGTCGCTCAGGCAAACGTCACATCTCTTCATATTCTCCGCCGTTACGGTAATGAACTCAACCCTCTGCAGCCAACATCCTCTTGATTCCCTCTTCGAGCGTCACGAAACTGTGACTATCGGGCAATGTACTTAACAGGAGTGAATTATCAAAGTGATTGTCCACCTTTTGCTTCGTTCTCGGCTTTGATGTTACGGCTATTTCAACTCCTGTGGATCTCGATATCTCTTCTATGACATCTTTGAAGGTGTAGCTTTTCCCGGCTACAACGTTCAATACTCCGCTGTAGTTTAACAAGATCAACCTGTTGATGATCTGGACCACATCATCAACATAGATAAACTCTCTGTATTCGTTTCCATCCCCCCAGAGTGTGATTACATCCTTACGCAAAGCTTTCTTCAGAAAACCCGCTGGACCGTAGGTCTCTCCCAGGTCACCCGGGCCATATATGAGAGTGGGTCGCAGTATGATCAGGTTGCCACTCCCGTGTTCATGGATGGTCTTTCTCAAAATGCATTCGGATGCATACTTCGCCATTCCATAGAATGATGTCGGGCAGATCGGGGTTATCTCCGACATGGTCCCATGAATGACATCCTCGCCATATACGGCCGCTGAACTGAAATACACAACGTTTCGCACGGGCCTATCTCGCAACAGGGTGCAAAGATTGGTGAGTATCTCGACATTTTTCTGAAAGGCTTCCAGGGTGTCCCCAAACTGTCGTTTAATCGCAGCGCAGACAATCAGAACGACTTCATCCGAAAGAAGCCTCGCCAGTTTCCGCAAGTCCCTTTTCTTCGTGAGGTCGAAATCAGGCAAGGAAAAACCCAGCACTTCCACCTTTTCCAGACCGCTGGTAAAGAAGTCTGTCAGATGTGTGCCCACGAATCCATTGTGGCCAATGATGATGATCTTCTTTATGTTGTTGCTCAAGTATCCCTGATCAGTCATGATTCTTCGATCGCTTTCTTTCCCACACAGATAGCAAAAAGATAGTGTGCCATGTGATAGAAACCTGTATGCACCACTTCATCGTTCATGGAGAATATGAATACCTCATGGAAGAAGTCCTTCAAGAGGCTCCTCAATCCCACCTCGTCCTTGCAGTTGATATGTCCGATCTTGCTCAAAGGGGCTGCATATGCCTGAGATTCGATTGAAGGCGTTCCTATGATCAAAACCCCGGGTTCTTCCAACGACGCGACTATATTTCTCAAGAATGTTCTCTCATCTTTTTTCTCTATATGTTCAATGACATCGAGAGAGAACGCAGCATCATACGACCCGGAAACGGGAGAATTCAGGATGTCATGCACAATACACTCAAATTTCCATTTCTCATCCATTCGGTCATTGACATCATCCACGAAAACAGGATCAAAGTCTATGGCATGTAACGACTCTACCTCCTGCTGTACCAATCGCGTCCCAAAGGCGTCTCCACAACCGATTTCCAATACTCTTTTCTTGCCTTTCAGCATCTTCGCTGCGAACTTGTATCTCGCCAAACCGATCAGCAACATTCTTGGGTCATTGTCCCATTGAGCGTTCGCCCGCAAACCAAGCTTCTTCAGCCCTTCCCTCTCCTTCAAGTCTTGATGATGCTGATATTGGGGTTCCTTTGTCACGACTTTTTCTCGACAGTCCGCCTTCTTCATCTCTTTCTCTCAGGTCCTCTAGCTCTTGGTTCCCGTCCCCTGATCTCAAGGGTCGCCATTACACGCATGGGTCAGCTTTCTACCGTTTTTTTACTCGTTTCTTCTCGTCCTTCACGTCGTCTTGATTCTCAACGGAGGTCCGCTCTCTCCCGTCACTGAGCGCTCGTTCGACAGCCTTCTCCGCGGTTGATTTGACTATGGCAACGAGTTCCTTGCTCTCTCTGAATTCTTGAGAAACCACATGTCTGGCCGCAATGTGCATGACATTTCGCATCTGCTTGAACGCCACCGTTGCCGTCAAGAGGAGCGCGGATACCACAATCGCAGCGATTATCAATGATTTGATGGCCAGACTCAGGTAGGGACTCCTGGGTTCCAGCTTAGATCTGTATTCCAGGTATCTCTGATTGAGCATGAGATCGATTGCCTGAGCATCCTCGTCATGTGAATCGTTTATGATAGTATCCTTTTCCAGATAGAGTTTCCTCAAGGCACATTGTATCACTTCAAGCGCCAACTCCGTGTTCCCCTGTTCTGCGGCAAGAGTCGCCGTCTGCAAAGCACTTCTATACTGCCCCAGAGAATTCGTGTTTGTGTCTTCTGGCATTCTGCTATTCCCTTTTTTGGTGCCCTGTGAAACCGCACCTATTGACTGTTATTCTTCCATGGCCCCTAAATGCCAGTTCCAGGCGGTTTCAATAATCACTCCCAAGTCATTCAGTCTGGGTTTCCAGCCCAGCACCCTTTTCGCCATTTCAGCCGATCCGATGAGAACGGGCGGGTCCCCCGCCCGTCTCTCCATGGGAATACTATTGACCGGTCTTCCCGTAACCGCTTCAACCTTCGCGATCACATCACGTACCGAAAACCCTTTTTCGTTGCTCAGATTGAGTGATATACTATCATTCTCCCCCATCAGGTAGTCGACCGCAAGGAGGTGAGCCTCGGCCAAGTCTGACACATGAACATAGTCCCTTACACAGGTTCCATCCGGTGTATCGTAGTCAGTTCCGAATATTTGAATTCCCGTTTTCCTGCCCAGAGCAACGTCAAGAACGAGGGGTATCAAATGTGTTTCAGGATTGTGTTTTTCTCCTATCTCACAGTCAATGTCAGCGCCGGCAGCGTTGAAATACCTCAAAACAACCGACCTGATCCCATAAGCTCTTTCATAATCCCTCAACATTTCTTCTATAATAAGCTTTGTTCTCCCGTATGGGTTGACGGGATGCTGGGGGTGGTCTTCCATAATGGGAACCGATTCTGGAATCCCATACGTGGAGCAACTGGAAGAAAAGATGATTTGACTGACGTTCTGTTCCAGCATAGCATCCAGAAGATTGACCGTACTGATGATGTTGTTTCTATAGTATTTTGCCGGATTGACGACCGATTCGCCGACATAGGCGTACGAACTGCAATGCACAACAACATCGATCGGGTATTTCGCGAAACAACTCCTGATCTGATCCAGATCGCAAAGATCTCCCAGAACAAATTCTCCCCATTTTGCAAATTCTCTGTGACCATAGACAAGGTTGTCGAAAACCAGTGTGCTGTATCCCCTCCGGCTAAGCAACTTGTTAATATGGGAACCAATATACCCTGCCCCGCCAACGATCAGAATCATTGAATCACCAGCCTGAGATAACGCATCCCTTTAAAGATCCTATTCCATCGCGATGAGCACCCTGCCTGCTTCTCCGCTTCTCACGAGGTCGAGGGCCTGGTTGATGTCATCGAGAGAGAACTCGTGGGTGATGATGCCGTCCAGTTTCATCTTGCCCGTGTCGACGAGACGGATGTACCGGGGGATGTCGATGTGGGGGTCGACTCCGCCGCCGTGAGAGCCCGTCAGGACCTTTTTGAAATGGAGGGGCAGGGAGTAGATGTTGATGTTGTCTCCCTTCCTGGGGACGCCGACGAGAATGGTCTTTCCGTCCGGATGGGTGAGATCGTATGCCTGTTCGATCACCCTGGCGTTGCCCGTCGTGTCGATGACCACGTCGGCGCCGGCGTTGCCCACGATCTTTCTGATCTCGCCGGCGAGATCCTTCGTCGTTGTGGAGTTGAAGCAATACGTCGCGCCGAACCGTTTGGCCATATCGAGCTTGTTGTCACGAATATCAACAGCGATTATGGGATAGGCGGAGACCATTCCCGCCGATTGCACCACGTTGAGGCCGACCCCGCCGACCCCGAAGACTACCACGGACTGGCCGACCTTCACGTGGGCATCGTTGTTTATGACACCCATGGCGGTCGTCACGGCGCATCCGAAGAGGGGCGCTATCCTGAGGTCGAAATCATCGGGGATCTTCGTCAGGCGGTTCTCGGAGATGACCGCGTAATTATTGAAGGTCGTCACCCATCCGGCATTCACTTTTTTCCCGTTCCAGCTGTATGTCGGCGTGTTGGACTGAATGCCGTCGCTCTGCCGCCAGTGAAGGACGACCGTATCGCCCTCTTTCACGGTCGTCACACCTTCCCCCGTCTCGAGGACCGTTCCCGAACCCTCGTGACCGAGGAGGTGGGGCAAAAACTTGTCCGGACCCTTGGCGGCGGATATCTCGTTGAGCTGGGCTCCGCATATTCCACTGAAGTGTATCTTGACGAGGACCTGCCCAAAGGACAGCTTCTCGGGCATGTCAATCTCCGCGACCTCAAGGGGCGCGTTCGACTCAACCAGTATCCCGGCCTTTATCTTCTTAACTTTCAAAGGTCACCTCCATCGTCTGAACAGAGACTATTCGAAATAGATGAACTCGTAGTCACCGGTATATCCAAAGTGGTCATAGAGCCAGATCCATTCCGCGGTGTCGAAGAATGATTCCGCGGTGAGCGCCCAGCACTGGAGATTGAACTGTTCCAGCTCGTTCCTGTAGCTTTCGACCATTATATACTTGTTCTTGCCGACACGCTCGATCTCTTTTACCGCGCTCTCAAGCTCGAAGATGCGCAGGTTGTGGAGGCAACCCAAGGAGATGACGAGGTCGAAATGATCGTCGCCCCAGGGAAAACGATCCTGGGCGCGATACCTGAAAAGATTTCCCCGGATCTCCTCCTTGGCGTCGGCAAGCCCGTGCTTGGAGATGTCGAAACCGACGATCTGCGCATCGGGAAGGAGCTGCTTGAATTCATACAGGAGAAACGCCTTGCCGCAGCCCACATCGAGGATCTTTGCGTCAGGCTTGAGCCCGTAGAGTTCGATGAGAGGCTTGGCGACCCTTTGCCACCTGTTGTCGATGTATCTGTAGCCGCCGTAGCCATAGCGGCGATCTCCATCCCAGTAGTCGAATTCGTATTCCTTGGCCTTGAGCATACAGTGGACCTTTTCATCCACCATGCGGTCGATATACGCCCGTTTTGTCATCTGGTGAAGCGGCGTGACAACGTTAAGCAATCTTCCCATGTCTCCTCCTTTTATTTTAAACCTTTGCAGACCGATGCGATAATCAACGATTGTACGGAAAACTTTTATACTCTTTTGTGATGTCTTTCAACATGTTTTTGGATTTCATCAACTGGTTGTTGAGGATATATGCCTCCTCCTCCTCGACACACCCCGCGAATTTCCGGCGCGACATCTGGTCGGGCAGGAATTCGTTGAGGAATATCATGCACCACTTGAGACCGTAGAGGGGGTAATAGATCTCAACCCTTTCCGCGAGGTCCGGATAGTCCTTGAAACGGTCAAGCATGGCCACGTAAAAAACCCTTTTCTGGTCGGCCGTCAGCCCCATCGCCGGGTGGAGGATAAAATCGGAGACCGTCTTTGCCGGGTCATCCCAGCCAAAGTATTCGAAATCCACGAAGAAGAGTTGGCCCGACGCGTTCCTGATGGAGTTGTGAAACCCGAAATCCGAGGGGCTGAGCGTCCTTCCCTCGACGGCCAGGCAATCCGGCGATATCGACCTTTCCCGGAACCTGCTCCGGCACCATTCGCTTATCTCGGCAAATACTGAGACAAAGTCCCTATCGATGAATTCATGGAAAGGGTCGTGCGCCACGTCGACGGTCCCTTCTACAAGCCTTTTGTAGCGAAGATCGATGTTGTCAAGGAGGTCCTGGAAGGAAAAACATGCCTCCGAGGCGGCCGGCAGGTCCTTGACGCCTGCCGATACCCTCAGGTCCTTGAGGGTTGAAAGAAAATCGACGGCGAAGGCAATGTCTTCGTTCGAGATATCATCCATCAACGGCCGCTCGCCGGCGATATAGCTGTACACCGCGCTCCCCGACCTCTCGTCGGCCATGACAGGTTCGGGAATGCACCGCACTCCGTTCTTCCAGAGAAACGTGAGGCTCGAGAACTCGACCTTCAGGCGGTCCCTGCTGTCGAGTTTGTTCCGAAAGTAGTACTTGACGATGAAAGCAGCATTGTCCCCGGAGACCACGCGGTAGACCTGGCTGTTCTTTCCCTTCCCCGTCTTCTCCACGGACCGCACATGCAAACCGTACACGCGGGCGAGGTCATCGGCGACATCGGCGTATCTGGTATCTCTAACTTCCATCGAAAAAATATCCCCGGATGTCCTTCCAGTCCACAAAGACCTTTCCGCCGGTCCGTGCCGCGAAATCTCCCGACACGTGGGAGTTGAAGAGTATCTTCTCTATGTCCGCCGGGAAGGAGGGCTCCCGAAATGTCTCTTCGAGGTCATCGATGAAATGTGTGCACCCGAGGGACCTGATCCTGTTGATCTTGTCGACCCTCGTGGATTCGAAATAGACATCCCCGGCGGAAAGACCGGTCAGCCCCATATCGAAGAACCCCGCCCTGTCCAGCCACTTCAACGCTTCTTTTCGAAGATCCGTTTCCGTTGTGTCGTAATTTGCGAACTGCGTCTTATGGCTCACGATATGTGTCCTGATCCCTCTATCCTTGCAAAGGGTTAAGAAATCAAATACACCCTCGATCACCGTCGCCCTGTCCATCTTCGGGCCGTAGATGGCCGCCTGTATCTTCTGCCATTCTATCTCCCCGTCGGGCAATTCGCGGATCGCGTCGCGAATGATCTTCTTGTTCTTTAGCACCTCGCCGTCCACCAGTCCCCGCTCGATCGCCTCCCGATAGATCAGCTCATCGTAACTGACGATGGTATTGTCAAAATCCACGCCAATGATCACTGGTATTGTCCCGGAAAGTATTTCAGGTTCCCTGCTTTCTGTTGCGGTAGAGGTCGCGGGTCCTTTCCACGATCGATTCCTTCGTGATGTTGAACGTCCTTCGGGCGTCATCCTGCTTGCCGGCCTCGTAGCAGAAGACGTCGTCCACTCCGATCTGCAGGAGGTCCGCCTTCGCCGCCGGCCTCTTCACCAGCCACTCCGAGACACTGCTGCCGAACCCACCCAGCAGACCGTGTTCCTCCAGGGTGATAACGACGTCAAAGTTGTTAAAGGCCTCTGTCAGGAGGTCCTCATCGAGGGGCTTCACCGTGTGAAAGCTCACGACCCGGGCGGAGATGCCGTCGTCTCCGAACATCGCGGCGGTCTCAAGCGCGAGGGGCATAAGGTTGCCGGTGCTGAGCATGCAGACATCGGTGCCCTCGCGTATCACGATGCCCTTGCCTATCGTGAACTCCGGTTGACTGTCATGGATGAGGGGCTCGTTCTTCTTGCCGAGACGGATGTAGACAGGCCCTCCGTGGGCGACCGCCGCCCTCAGGGCGGCCCTGACCTCGTGGCTGTCACTCGGGCAGATGACCGTCATGTTGGGCAGTATGCGCAGAAGCGCGATGTCGTCGCAGGAGTGATGGGTGGAGAGGAGTTCCGCGTAGGACAGGCCGCCTCCCACGCCAACGATGATCACGGGCAGATTGTGGTAGCACACATCGACCTTGATCTGCTCGTAGCACCTCGCCGTGATGAAGGGGGTGATGGTGTAGGCGATGGGCCTCAAGCCGCACATCGCCATCCCGGAGGCAACGCCTATCATGTTGGCCTCCGCTATGCCGCAGTTGACAAAACGGTCCGGGGCATGGCCCTTGTAATCGTCAAAGAGCCGGTTTCCTATATCGCCTGAAAGCAGCACGATCCTTTTGTCCTCGCTGGCCATGTTCGTCATCTCTGAAGCAAAGGCGTTTCTCATAATTGACCGAGCTCCTTTAAGGCTTTTTGCACTTCCTCTTCATTGGGGATCCTGTAGTGCCAGTTGTTGTCGTCCTCCATGAAGGAGACACCCTTCCCCTTGACGGTGTGGGCAACCACCGCCACCGGCTTCCCGTCGCCCCGGGGCGCCTGCCGCACCGCGTCGACGAGGGCTCTGATATCATGGCCGTCCACGTCATACGCGTTCCACCCGAAGGCCTCCCATTTTTGCCTCAGAGACGGCAATGCCATGATCTCCTCGCTTCTTCCCGTGGCCTGCCATCTGTTGTAATCAACAAAGACGACGAGGTTCTCGATGCTCCGTGCCGGCGCCAGCATGGCCGCCTCCCAAACAGAACCCTCGTTGCACTCTCCATCGCTCATGACAACGAAAACATTGTACGGCACATGGTTGATCGCTCCCGCCATGGCCATTCCAAGCCCCACGGGCAGTCCATGCCCGAGGGAGCCCGTCGCCACCTCCAGGCCGGGTACACAATAGGGGGCCGGGTGCTCGGCCAGCTTGCTGCCGCACTGCGCGTAACTGTCAAGCAGTTCCTCGGGGTAGAAGCCTTTCATGGCGAGGGCAACGTACAGCGTAGCGATGGCGTGTCCTTTGCTGAATATCAGCCTGTCCCTGCCAGGGTCGAAGGCCTTCCGGGGATCGACGTTCATAAGGGCCCAGTAACATGCCACTATGATATCCACACAGGACAGCGCGCCACCAAGGTGCGCTGCCCCCGTTCTGTGTGACATCACCACCAGCCGTGCTCTGATCTTCTTTGCAAGGGATTCAAGTTCCTGGTAATCCGGGGTTTGTGTGTTCTGCACCATGGACTCCTATTTGAGATTGACGGCCTGCATGGTCTTGATGTTGTAATACCTGATATCGTTCATGGAATCAGGTATCTTTCCATCATCGAAGGCCTTTTTGAGGTCCAGTATGGCGTCCTCGATGGTGCGCTTCGGGACGTACCCGAGGGCCTCCTTGACCTTCTTCGACGACACCTGGTAGGACCGGTTGTCATCGGAAGGGGTCGTTATGATGGGGAGCTTCGGGTCGATGACGCCCTTGACCATCTCGGCGATCTCTTTCACCTTGTAGTTCTCGTAACCAACATTGTAGATCGTCTTGTGTATCTTTTCGTCGGGAACCTCGAGAAGGAACACGTAGAAGTCCGTCATGTCCTCGATGTGCAGGTTGGGTCTCATCTGCTCGCCGCCGAAGACGGTGATCTCGCCCTTGTTGACCGCGTGGTTCGTAAGGATGTTCACCGTGAGGTCGAGGCGCAGCCTGGGGGAATAACCGCAGACCGTCGAAGGACGTATGATGGATACGATGAAATCATCCGTCGCCTCCTTCAAGAGTATGTCCTCGCAGAGGGCCTTGTATTTCGAGTAGTCCGTGAGAGGTTCAAGGGGCAGGTCCTCCGTGACGTCCGGAACATCCTTGACGCCATACACGCTGGAACTCGAGGCGTAGACGAACTTCTTCACTCCTGCCTTCTTGGCCACATCGACAAGGTGGATGAAGGCGTCGTAATTTATCGACTTGCCGAGGTCAGGGTCCAGCTCGTAGCTCGGGTCGTTGGAGATGCAGGCAAGGTGTATCACCGTATCATAGCCGGGGATCTCCTTTTCCAGAAGCTTTCTGTCCCTGATGTCGCCCTTCACCTTCTTGAGCTTCGGATCGTCCTTGACGCTGTCGAGCACGTCCTCTCCATAGAGAAAGAGGTCAAGGACCTTGACCTCGTAGCCTTTCTTCAAGAGTTTGGGCACGAGAACGGCACCCACGTAACCCGCTCCGCCTGTTACAAAGACCTTTTTTGATGTCATGGTTTGGTGTTACCCCCTGTTTATTTGTATATCGACCTGTTGTACAGGATCGAATCGAGTATCCAGTGGCATATGTACTGGTGAACGATCTCCACGAACCCATACTTGTCCGCGGGAACGTAGAAATTGTGCGAGCCCATCCGTCGCAGAGGATTGTCCTTGCCGAAACCGGACAGCGTGACGGCCTCACAGCCGATATCCCTCGCCGCCCTCACACCGTTCAGGATATTCTGCGACCTTCCGGAACTGCTGATGGCGATAAGGACATCCTCGCTGTTCATGAACATCTCTATGGGCTTCTCAAAGACCTTCTCATACCCGTAGTCGTTGCCGAGACAGGTGAGCAGGGCGCCGTCGTTGAAGCACATGGACGGGATGTTGCCGTTCTTCCAGAAATCTATGGACATGTGGCTGGAGATGGCCGCGCTTCCCCCGTTGCCGATGAAGATGACCTTGCCCTTCTTTCCTGATTGCCCTTCAATGAGCAGACACACCCGTTCAATGCCGTCGTCGACGGGCTTTGCCTGGTTCAAGGCATCGGTGTAGCCTATGGACCCGACCATGTCGACAAAAAGACCTGGATACTTCTTGACGAATTCTTTCATGGCTCACCGCTGGTTGAGGATCGTGTGGATGAATTCGAGAAGTTCGTGCTTCTCGACGGGCTTCTTGTTCCCCATGATCTGAACGGCAAGAGCGCCGACGGCGTTGCCGATAAAGGAGACGAAGTCAAGGGGCATACCCTGCGCGAAGCACGGGGCTGTGAACGCAAAGAAGGCGTCCCCGGCACCCACGGTGTCGACGACCTTCGTCGAGAATATCGGCGTGTAGTTCGCCTCACCCTTCTTGGTGACACCTATCGACCCTTTCTTCCCGAGAGTGACGATCAGGAAATCGCTCTTTATCTTCGCCACGATCCTTTTCGCGATATCCTGTATGTCCGAGAATTTGTCCTGAGTGGCGAGACGCGCCTCCGTCTCGTCGAGACAGACGAAATTGGGCTTCCTGTACTTGGTGATCATATTGTAGCCCGTGTTCGCCGCGTTCGTCTGGGTGTTCACGGCGAACACCTTCGCGTGCCTGGAGATGGCCTTGATTATCTCTTTCGTTATGAATCCGTGCCCGAAATCGGAAACAAGGACCAGGTCATAGTCTTTGACCACCTCCTTGAGGTAGTCTATTATCGAGCTCTCGCAGTTGCCATTGATGTAATTCTCGTTGAGGTAGTTGATCTCGAAGAGCTTCTGGTTGCGATACTGGTCGATATATCTTCTTTTTACGATCGTCGGCCCGTCCTCGCGGTAGAAGAAATGAGGCTCCACGTTCGGCCTTAGGCTAGCGCGGACGAACTCCTCCCGCGAATCCTTCCTGCCGAGAAGCGTGACCAGATGAACCTTCTCGCAGATCCCCGCGATATGATTGGCGATGATAAACACCGCCCCCGCGAAGTCCTCGTGCGTAAGGTACTTGTTTACAACGATGGGCGTCTTCGACGACCTGCCGAGGGCCGTACAGTAATGATACTCATCGATTATCCCGTCACCGATAAGAAGGACCTTCATCCCCTTGAGGGTGTCCAGTTTGCTCACGATCTTTTCAAAACTGTAGTGCTTCGAAAAATCCTGCAGGAACGTTTTTGTCTCGTCGGGGTATATGTCGAGGAAGTTGTTGATGAGATTGGAGGAACTGAAAGAGAAACCCTGCGTCTCCAGGATCACGCTCTTTCCGAAATAGAACTCCTTGCCCTCTTCGTAGATCCTTTCGTGTATCTTCCGGTCCCGTTCCTTGTAGGCCTGCCCCTTGGCGAAGATGTCGGGTTTTATCACCCTGACGCATTCAAAGGGGGTCGCCTCCTCCACTATGGCCACGTAATCGACCTGCTGCAGGGACGCGACGTTCTGGGCTCTCATCATCTCGGGGAAGATCGGCCTTCCCGGGCCCCGGCGCACGTCCTGGTCACGTATGACGGTGACGACAAGCACGTCTCCCCGGGCCCTTGCCTCTTCGAGGTGCTGGATTATCCCCGGATGGACGAGGTCAAAGACCCCGTGGCTCTGGACGATCACCTTTCCCGATTCCCTGAGCTGCCTCACTTTTTTGACAAGATCGTTGATATATAGAATTTTCCGTTTGATGGCGGTTCTCCTCTTCAGAAATAGTTCTTGAGCAAATGCGTCGACGAGAACACTATCTCATGGGTGAATCTCAGCTCCGCTCCTATCTCCCTTACAACCTCACTCTCCCTCTGTATCTTGCCTGTCTTATCTTCGAGCTTTTCGAATTCCTGACCCTTGACGTATATGTCAGGCCTCAACGATCTGAGCGTTTCCTCTGCCGTGGGCCATTCGTTGATGGCCACGTAATTGACGCACTGCAGGGCTGCTATGGACTCGGCGCGCAGTTGCTCGTTGAACACAGGTCTTCCCGGCCCCTTGTCTACATATCTGTCAGGGGTAACGGTCACAACCAGAATGTCGCCCATCTTCTTTGCGGCCTGAAAGTACTTTATGTGACCTGGATGCATGAGGTCAAAACATCCATGGCAAAGCACAACCTTCTTACCCCTAATTTTGCTATTCTCAATCTTTCTGGCCAGTTTGTCAACTGTATAAATCTTCATCGCAGGCTCCTCAAGGCTTTGCGTGAGTGTTCGATTGTCGCTCAATATCGTTGATCGATGACCATAGCGCCGGTATCGTATCCGAATGACGGCCGGCGACGTAGTAGCTCCTGCCCCCGTCCGCCACGGTCCTGACAAGCATTGTCTTCCAGGGACGGAAATAATACCTGGTGTCCTGTTTCGGCGGCTCTCCCTCTATCCTGTCCGGCAGTTCATGGATATCACACACAAGGGTGGTAAGGTCCGTGATGGATTGTCCGTCGGCCCTCGCCACGTTCCGGGCCATGCTGAGGGCCTTGAGAAAAACCTCGGGCGCCATGACGGCGCTGCCGAAGTTCATCACAACACCCCCTTCTATGTTCCTGATGATCTCAGCATACTTCAGGAAATCCGCGTACGAGGCCGCGCCCGAGGCGGCACCGTCGAAGTTGGGATGCTCGTGGATTATGTCATACCCGATCCCTATATGGACCGTGGCCGGAATGCCCAGGCGATGGCAAGCCGCAAAGACACTGATATCCTTGTAGGGGAAATCACCCTCGTTGATCGCTTCTCCGACAGCCGCCCCCATACCGCCCGTGCCCTTTCTGTGAGACTCGTTGACGATGTCGTTGATCCCGCCCGTCTCCTTCCAGAGACCGAACTGTCCCTCCTTGATGTACCGCGCGACGCTCTCCGTGGTGGCGCCGATGAGGGCGAATTCGTAATCATGGATCATCCCTGAACCGTTCGTTGAAAAACACGTGATATACCCCCGCTCCATGAGGTCGATGATGTACCTCTGGACACCGGAACGGATGACGTGGCCACCGACCATCATGACGATGTTGCCACGGGCCTTCTTTGCCCTCACCATGTAGCCGGCCGCTTCCCGGATCCCGGGATGACTCCACGTACCTGCCGTGCCGAGGGGAAGCACAACACTCGCATCGAGATCATGGATCCTTTCCCGCAGAGGCCTGAGAGTCAGTCTGTCCCTGTCAAAAAGCATTCGTCTCCTCCGGAAACGCGCTGTCGAGTATGTACCGCATTAATCCCTCCCAGTCTCCGCTCTCGTAGTCGGCGAGGATGGACTCTGCCGTTCGGTTCTCCACCGACCTCAGGCACAGTGTCCGGCAACCCGCGTTCCTTCCGGTTTCGATGTCGACATCCCTGTCTCCGATCATGAAGGATCGGGACAAATCGATGTTGAACTTTCTCGCCGCTTCGAAGAGCATTTCCGGGGATGGCTTGCGGCACTTGCACCCTTCGTCCGGGGCGTGAGGGCAATAACAGGCGTCATCGATCTCCACACCGGAATTGGCAAGAAGCGAGATCACCCTCTTGTGGACGTTATCGGCCTGCCTGCGGGTCATGTATCCCCTTCCGATCCCCGACTGGTTGCTTATGATTATGATGAGAAAGCCCTGTCTCCTCAATTCTCTCAATGCCCTGACGGCCCCCGGTATCAGGCTCACCTGCCGGGCATACTTCGGATATCCAACATCGACCATGATGGTGCCATCGCGGTCGATGAAAACGGCCGGTCTCTTACCGTCTGTCCCTGCCGCGTTCTCATCAAGGTGCGCGTTCTCCTGCCTGAGGTCATCTATCTCCCTCTGGAGCTTCTCGTATTCCTCCATCTTGAGACGGAGGAAATACTGGGTCTGGCGGACGCGCTCGTTGATGCCCTTCGGCGTGAGAACGTAGATATATGCCGCCTTGTTGTTGGAGTTCTTGAAGCGCTGAGCCTTGACGTAACCCTGTTTGATCAGTTCCTTGAGGATAAAGTTGACGCTCCCCAGGCTGAGCCCTATCCTCTTCGAGAGGTCTCTCTGGGATATCTCACCTTCCGAGGAAAGCTCCCGGAGGGTCCTGAACTGGGCTTCATTCATGTGGATTTCTGATTTTCGGGCAGGCTACCGCCACTGAGGTTGCAACTCTCCCTGCAAATTCGCGATGATCATTGATTTGTTCAACCCCTGAACAGACACATCATCTCAATTGCGCGCACGCATGTCAAGGGTTTTGTGAAGAGAAGAGAATGCGGTTTCAGGTGCCACGTTTCAGGTTTCAGGCAAAAAATCGTTCCAACCTTTTGTCATTCGCGTAAGGGTTTCGATCTGGTCTCCGACCTGAAACCTGAAACCTGAAACTTGAAACCGTCTTCTCACGTTCCGCTTATTTTCAGCCCCTCGACGTAGATCGACGGGGAGCCGACGGGGCCGTAGAAGGTGAGGTCGGTACCGGTTTCCCCGACACTTTTGAAGATATCGAAGACATTTCCCGAGAACATTACGCCCTGGAAGGGTTTTCTTTCACCATTTTTGCAGATGTAACCCAGGCAGCCCACAGAGAAATCCCCCGTGACGGTGTTGGCGGTGTGGGTTCCCATGAGGTCCTCTATCACGATGCCATTGGTCATCGGCGCCAGTATATCTCTCACACCTTTCCCCACGTACATCCCCCGGGCCCCGCACCTTGGCGGGCTCTTGAGGCCGCTCCTCACGCTGCTGCCCGTCGAAGCCCTGCCTAGCTTTCGGGCAAAATATGTATCGTACAGAAAGGTCTGAAATACCCCGTCATCCACAACCACGTTCTCGAAGGAAGGCACGCCTTCCCCGTCGAAGGCAAATGCATCGGGCCCCGCCATTCCTGAATCCACCATCCTGAGTCCCTTCGCGAAACACCGTGTTCCTTCCCTGCCCTTCAGCTGCGTCTTGTCCTTGTACAGGTTCTCCGCGAGAAAGGACTCCGACAGGATCCCGAGCAGATCCGACGCCGCCCGTGGTGTCAGTATCCCTTCGTATGTGCCCGTTGGTATCTGCTCCGCCGACAGCATGGAGATGACCTTCTCCGCGATATCGAGCCCCATCCGCGTCGAGTCGATCCCTGTGAGGTCGTCCGACCAGCGCCAGTCATACCAGGACACCTCGTCATCACCCTGCCCGGCCACAGCCATCGCAGACCAGACAAAAAGGGTCTTCCTGCCCTCCACGAGAACACCATTCGAATTCCCCAGCGCGGCCTCGAGCTCCACTTCGTGGAACTCGCAGTTCCTGACAGCCCTTATCCTGCCGTCATGTTCCCTGATCGTCTTCTCCATGGCGATGAGCATCGACCTTTTCTCGTCATCGCCGACGGCCATCCCGGCGGCATCGTACAACCGGGAATCAGGATACCCCTCGCAGGCGGGAGCGAAAACGCTGTCCTCATCCTTCTCCATGACAGGCAGCAGGGCTTCCACATTCGCGATAAGTTTCCCGGCCGGGTCGACGCGGTCATAGGTATAGGCGAATGCCGGCCTCGCACCCTTTATGACACGCAACGCGTACCCTTCCTCTTCCTTGAACTCGACCGCACAGATCTCCCCATCCCTGGCCTCGATCTTCCTTCCCTTCTCATTGAGATAAAAAACCTCAGCATGATCGAAATACGCGGCCGCTCTATCTAATATATCCTTCATTGATGTCCCCCTCGCTAGTATATTGCTCACCATCTCCGCACGTCCCGGTGTTTCTCGTAGTCCCGGACTATACCGGCGATGCAGACCCTGCCCCGGACCCAAATCCTTCCTGGATTCCGGCCTTCGCCGGAATGACGACAAAGAAGCTTGACATGTGGCGGAATGACGACAAAGAAGCTTGACATGTGGCGGAATGACGACAACAAAGACTGACATGTGCCTTTCGCGTTCAAGCGATTCAAGCGGCTCAAGCCATTCAAGCCGCCTCTCATATCTCCCTTATCATTGCCGTTTCGTCGCATTCCGGGAATTTGGCGCACTTGATGCAATCCGACCAGATCTTCTGGGGGAAGATCTTCTTGTCGGTGACGGTAAAACCGCATTTGCCGAAGAACTCCACCTGGTAGGTGAGGAGAAAGACCTTGTGTATCTCGTAGGTCCCGGCCTCCTCCAGACAGGCCTCGACGAGTGCCCGTCCCACACCCCTGCCCCGGGCGACTTCGGCGACGCAGAGCGAGCGGATCTCGGCAAGGTTTTCCCAGCAGATGTGCAGGCCCCCTGTGCCCGTAACGACCCCGTCATGGATATGGACAAAATAGTCCCGCAGGTTATCGTAGAGCTCTCCGAGGGACCTCGGCAGCATCTCGCCCCGTGATGCGGACTGATTGACCAACTGATGTATCTTCTTGATATCTTCCACTTTCGCTTTTCTGATCATGACTGAAGCATCTCCCGCGCTCTCTTTATGGTTATGTCCGTTATGGTGGCCCCACCCAGCATCCGCGCGAGTTCCTGCACCCGCTCTTCGGCTGTCAGCTCGCGGATGGCCGTTGTGGTCCGACCGTCCTTCACCTGCTTTTCCACAAGATAGTGCCTGTCTCCGTAAGCGGCTATCTGGGGAAGATGTGTTATGCAAAGAACCTGGTGCCTGGCTGAGAGGTCCTTCAGACGCCGCCCCACCATGTCGGCCACCCTCCCGCCGATGCCGGCATCAACCTCATCGAAGATGAGGGCCTTCTCTTCCTCTCCCCCGATGACCTTCTTGATGGCAAGCATGATCCTCGACAGTTCCCCGCCGGAAGCTATCTTCCTCAATGGTTTCAAGGGCTCGCCGGGGTTTGTGGAGATGAGGAGCTCAATGTCGTCCCGTCCGTCCCGCTCCACACATCCCCTGTCCGTTACGAGCACCTGGAATTGAAGTCCTTTCATGGACAGGAACCCCAGCTCCTCGATGATGGTCCTTTCGATCCCGGGTGAGCCTTTCCTGCGCTTCGCCGAGAGCATCGACGACATCTCCTCCACCTCCGCCGCAAGTTTCTCCCTGTCCCTCTCGAGCGTGTCGATATCCCCCGTAAGCCCCGTGAGATAGGCGAGCCTCTCCTTCGCCTTTACGCGGAAGGCTTCGATCTCTTCGCGGCTGTTGCCGTACTTGTCCTTGAGCCTGAATATCTCCGACAGCCGATCCTCGACGCGCATCATCTCCTCTTCGTCGAAAAGAAGCGTTCTCTCTATCCCGTGCATCTCCAGGAGAAGGTCCTCGATCTCGTAGGATACGCTGTCCACCCGCTTCTTCAATGCCTCCATGGCCTCGATGGAACCAAGGGCTCTCAGCATCGCCGAGTACCTCTTGAGAAGGGCCTGAACCGACTGTTCAGACCCCCGAAGGCCCTCCGTCATCTCTTCGAAGACCTTTCCGATCCTTTCGGCTCCCTTGAGCACCTTGAGCCTTTCCCTGAGGGTCTCTTCCTCCTTCTCACCAATATTTTTCTTCTCTATCTCCATCACCTGGAATTCGAGAAGCTCCATCTCCCTGTCTTTTCCCTCGGCCTCCCTCTTCCTGCCGGCAAGGACCGTATTCATCCTCCGCAATTCGTCCACTTTCGCGGAAAGCCTGTCCCGTTCCTCCCCGAGGCCGAGAAGGTTGTCCACGATCCCGGTGTAGTTCTCCTTTTCCAGAAGGTGCTGGAACTCGTTCTGTCCATAAACGCTGATGAGGGTTCCTCCCAGCGTCTCCATCCGTGCAAGGGTAATGGGCTCTTCGTTCAGGAACGCCCGGGACCTGCCCGAGTTCCCAATGACCCTCTTAAGGATATACTCTTCGTCCCCACTCATGAAATGGCCCACCACTTCGGCCTGGGCGGAGCTGGACCTGACAGCGTCGGGGGCGGATTTCGCATTCATGAGCGTC
>MVQQ01000010.1 GCA_002067555.1 Syntrophorhabdus sp. PtaB.Bin184 | reverse complement strand
GAGCAGGCTCTCCGTGATTGGCTGGCCGTTCAACTCACCCCATCGTTTCAGTTTTTCTGTAAGTGACTTCAGCCTCGATATGCCTTCGGACCTCGTGTTGGTGATGGGGAGCACCGTCTTGTCGATCTTCACTTCGATCGCGCCCTTTTCATAGGCAAGCTTTCTCAACGCCGCATCGTCCACCCTGGACGCGTCTTCCTGCCTGATGCTGTAAACGATCTTCACGTAGTCGCCGGGGTTGACCCCATCGAGCAGGGAGACATCCGGCATTCCTTCAACCGGCACGATGGTTTTCATCGTTCTGGATGGAGTCTCAATAAACCTCGATGTGACATTCGGTCCACTGATTGTATGGATGTAGAAGCCTTTGTCCTCCGTCTCTCCGTAGTTCGCGCGGGTTACGGAACCCGAGTAGAAGGCGTTGACGTGAACTTGCTGCGGCATGTGGACATGACCGAGGCAGATAAGAGCCGCTTTCGTGAGTTTCAGGTCTGCTATACCGAACTCGGCATCGGGATCCGTTGCCCGCTGTCCCGTTGACAGGCGCGAGCCCTTTACGGTTCCGTGGCCGACGAGCACAGTCGGTATCCCACGATCGTTCGCCCCTTCATTCAACACACCCCAGGCCTGAAAGAGATCTCTCAAGAGTTCGGCGTATTCGATGCCTGCTTCAGCCATAGAGTGAATACCGGCAGTCATCAGCGACGCTTTGGTAACAGATGAAAGACAGGAGAGGAAGAGCGATGCTTCGTCCGTTTTGTCCATGTCTCCGTTCAATTCAACAAATCTGAGCGGCTCGTTCTTCGTCAGGTAGATTTGCCGGGGAATACCGGTTGAATAGATCGGGTATTTCGTCCTGAGCTTCTTAAAGACCTCCGTGCTGTTTGACGTATCGTGAGTCGGGGTACCGCTGACGATAACGACAGGGGCGATGTCTCCACACCGGCACACGAAATCGATCGCTGCCAGTGTCCCCGGCGAGCCGAGAATAAGTCCCCGTTCGTAGATATCCCCGGCTATGGCTATCAAATCCGGGATATCATCACGGGCGGTCTCGATGATCTTGTTGCAGCATTGAATAGTGTTCTCAAGCCGACCCGGCTCGTCGTCAAAGTGCAGGTCGGCGCAATGAAGAACCTTTATCCCTTCCATGGTCTCTCCTTTCGGTGTTTGTGGAATTTTGAGAAATGCTTAATGCGGCCCCGCGGAATCTGCGGGAGCAGAGGGCCGTTCTTCGAAGGTCTAATGAAAATACTGAAGTTACTGAAGTATTACCTGGTTGCCGGTCTTTCTTCTGTTGATGCTTTTTCAGAGAACAAGAGAGCACGTTGCGATGGACGATGATGATGCATAACCTGTCCGAATGGACAGGTGACAAGTCAGTAGAATTCTTGTAAGAAGCGGAAAGGAACACCGCAAAATGCGGAAGCTTAAGTAATTTTTGCTTTGGCCGAAAATAAGGATACAAGATGGACGCTATTTGTGTATGGCTTCTTCATTGTATATGAATAAACACACTTAGAGCGGGACTGCGGGCTGCGATATCGGAAAGCTATCCGAAGAAACTGACACCACCGCCTGTTCTTCTTCTGTCCGCGCCCTGCGGATACCTGTTTGCGAGAGGTTCCTGCCTTGCTCCAAAGAAGAGAAGCCAATCTCCTTCTGGAAATCATCGACCGCAGCATCCGTTGCGGAACCGAAGATGATTTTCGACAGCTCGTTCCCAGCCTTCAGGACTTGATTCCCTTTGAGTTCGCCTTGTGCGTGCTTTCCGGTTCGAATTGCAGCAGCGCAGAGCCATACCATATGGTTAACGTAAGTTACCCTTCTGCATGGCTCGACATCTATCTCTCCGAACGACTTGACAGGGTCGATCCCGTTTTGATGGAACATCGCCTCCATTTTGGCGTTCAGTACTGGTCGGACTCGTACGAAAAGCACACCGGGCACGAGCAGTTCGTGACCCTCGCTGAAGATCACGGCCTAAAAACAGGTTACTCATACGGTCTTAAGACCGAGTCCGGCAAGATGGCGTCCCTCTTTTCCTTCGGCGGAAGGTCGATGAAGAGGGTTCTGAGGACATGCGGCATCCTGCGCCGCATCGTGCCCCATCTGCATCAGGCCCTGGTTCGCATAATGCGCGAGAAGTCCCACAGGGCGGCACCGGATCCGGGGCTCTCGGCGAGGGAGAAGGAAGTGCTGAAGTGGGTGATGGCGGGAAAATCCAGTTGGGAGATATCTGAAATCCTGAAGATCAGCGAACGGACGGTAAAATACCATGTCCAGAACATAATGCAAAAGGTCCACGCGGTAACGAGGGCCCAGGCGGTTGCCATCAGCGTTGAAGAGGGTCTGATCGACATTGAATGAACCGATGAAGCCTCACTGCCTCCGGGTGAGGCAAAGGACCGGACAGAACGTAAGTCGTATTTGGGAGGTATGAGTATTTCCGGACGGCCGCCATTGCTGGCAGTGATGCTATTTCCTTCTTGCCCTATGTTGCTGGATAGTACCCAAGAAAAAAGGGTGGCCTGAGCCACCCTTGAGGTTTACGGCATCGTCGGTTATCTCATGAGGCCAAAGATTTTCGGAATGAAATCCAAGGTCTTCGAGCTTGTGATGAAGATCGCGCCTATTGTGATCGGACCGTTTCACTCAGGCGGCTTCCTCTTCCTCGTCTTCTCCGGCTGCACCGAAGAGATCGATGATCCGGTTCGCTACACGCATCACGGCGGACCCCCAGGACAT
>MVQQ01000009.1 GCA_002067555.1 Syntrophorhabdus sp. PtaB.Bin184 | reverse complement strand
GCCTTTCGGCAATCTTGCCAGCGTTACCAGTGTGAAATACAAGGACACGGACGGCACAGAAACGACCCTCGTTGAAGATACCGACTATATCGTCGAGATCAATGGAGAAGGGTGCGGCCGCATCGTCCTTCCGTACGGCAAAGGGTGGCCGTCATTCACCCCCTACCCGTCGAATCCTATCACCATCGAGTTCGTGTGCGGCTGGACGGCGGCGGCATTGTTACCGAAGAAAATCACGGCGGCAGTCAAGATGATTTGCGCGAACCTCTACGCCAACAGGGGCGAACAGGTCATAGGGCAAACGGTATCTGAAGACAAGACGGCTGAAAGGCTGTTGGCATCCTACAGACTGTGGGAGGAGTTCGAATAATGAAGCACTACGGGATATGGGTAACGATACCCGAAAGGGATTCAGGCGGGGCGTGGATGGTGGACGGGGAAGGAAGGATATTCTGGACCACCAGCAAGGCCGTAGCAGAGGCCCAACTTGAAATGGCTAATTGTGGACCGGGCAGACAAATGGAAGTAAGGGAGTTCGAGTGAGAGCGGGCCGCCTTGACAGACGCTTAACCCTGCAACGCCGCACGTTGACGGAGAACGACTACGGTGAGGCCGTGGAGACATGGACAGACCTTGCTACGGTATGGGCTGAGAAGATCCCCGTGAGGGGCGCTGAAAGGTACGCGGCCATGCAGACGGTAGCCGAAGTCGAAGAAAGGTTCAAGATCCGGTACCGCAAGGACCTGACCCCTTTGGATCGGGTTGTTTGTAATGGCATCACCTATGACGTGCTGGGCGTTCTCGAGATCGGCAGACGTGAAGGCTGGGAAATACTGGCGAAGGGACGGGCTGAATGAGCAAAGGCACTTTCAAATTTGAACTCGTCGGCATGAAGGAGTTAATGAACGCCCTTGAACAGTTGCCTACCATCGCCATGCAGAAAGGGGCAATCCGCAACGCCCTGAAAGACGCCGGGCAACCCGTAGCCGATGACGCCAAAACAAACGTTCCTGTCGATTCCGGGCACCTGAGAGATTCTATCAAGGTGTCAACGTCCCTCAAGAAGTCACAGCGCCCGAGACGGCAGGACAGGACGAGCGTGACGGCATATGTCGGTTCATCGAGCCCCTTAGCCCATCTCATCGAGTTTGGCACCACACAACGCATCTTGAAAGAACCTCGCATTGTCACCATCGGCGGCAAGACGGTACAGATCACGCATACCGGGCAAGTCTCACCCCGGCCATTTCTCCGGCAGGCGTGGGACGCGAAGAAAAACGAGGTATTGAAACGGTTAGGCGACGCACTGTGGCGGCAGATAGCAAAATCTGCCCGTCGCCTTGCAAAGAAAGCGGCTCGCGGGACGCTGACCAGACGACAGATTGAAGGATTGAATAAATGAGTGTCGATACCATCGAGAAGGCGATCAGATCCATACTCGTTAATAACAGCACGGTTAAGGCGATAACGACCCGCTGTTATCCGGCGACGTTGCCGCAGGACCCCACATACCCGCTGATACTCTTTTTCAAGGTCACAGGCAACCGTGATCATCACCTTCAAGGACCGTCAGGACTTGCTCACCCGCGTTTTCAGGTCGAGGCATGGGCGACAACCTATGATGCGGCAAAAGCTCTTGCAAACGCAATCAGAGGCGCTCTGGACGGGTACAAGGGAACAGTCGGGACGGTCGTCATCGGCTCAATCCTTATCGAATCGGAGCGCGACGTTTACGAAGATGCTGTATCGTGCCACAGAGTCATCATGGACTTTTTTGTGTGGCACTCAGAATAAGACAAGGAGGACATTGCAATGGCCATTGAATCTCAAGGAGCAAAACTGGAAATATCGGGAAGCACGGGGGCAGCCGTTGAAACGATGACGGCAACTGTTGGAAACCCGACAATACTCACCAAGGCAAGCCACGGATTGACCAACGGCACGATAGGCACTTTGTCGGCCTTCGCAGGTGCCGACGCCGCGCTGATGAACGACAAAGTTGTGGCCGTCAAATACGCCACCAACAACACCTTTGCCGTTGATATCGACACGACCGGGAAGACCCTGACAGCCGCGAACGGCACCATCACACCGCTTGCCTATCTTGAGGTAGGAGAGATAACCGACTTCGACGGGCCTTCCGGCTCGGCCTCGGTCATCGATACGACCAACCTCCAGAGCACGGCGAAAGAAAAACTTATGGGTTTGCCTGATGAGGGACAGTTCAGTCTGACCATCAACAGACAGCCCGACGATGCTGGACAGCTTGCCGTAAGTGCGGCTCGGAAGGCGCGGACAGAGAAAAACTTCAAGCTGACACTATCGGATGGTTCCGTCCTGTCTTTCGCCGGGTACGTTCTCGGCGACACATGGAGCGGAGGGGTGGACGGCAAGGTGAGCGGTTCCATCACCATCGAGATATCAGGAGCGGTATCTCTGACATGAACCGGATAACTGGCGAAAAGAAAGTGACTATCAACGGGCAGGGCTACGTCATGCGATTTACATGGCGTGCCCTTGCCGAGATCGAGGCCGAGTACGGGGATAATCCAAACCTGTTCAATGCGGAAGTTCTGGCGAAAGTGGCGTCAGCCGGGCTCGCCGAGAAGCACCCCGACATGACACCGGAACGGATCATGGACCTGTCACCTCCCTTGATGCCCTTTTGTGCGGATGTCAAGGAGGCTATCCAGTGGGCCTATTTCGGAACGGAAGCGATCCCGAAGGCAGACGCTCCGGCAGAGGTAAAAAAAAACCGTCTGGCGGCTATGTTATGGCGGGTTATAAATCGGCTGTTGCGGCGGGGATAAGCCCCGTCGAATTTTGGAACATGACCCCGTACCTGACGGGGAAGGCGATCAAGACGATCCTAGATGAGACGGTAACACGAAACTGGACATTGGCGGCAATGATGAGGATGAAAAAGCTACCGAAGCTGGATGAACTCTTGAACAGGGGAACACGTAAACCCGATCTCAGCGCACGGCTCAAGTCCGCTCTGCTGGGGTTCAAGGGCAAAGGAGGTGTGTCATCGCCGAACCGATAGGAGCCCTTCGAGCCGAAATGTCAGCGGGTTGGGCGCAGTTCCAGTCCGACATGCACAAGGCCCGTGATGCCGTCAAGAACTCCGGCGCCGCCATGCAACAGAGCATGGACAAGGCGAAGAGGTCCTTCGACCTTACCAGCATATCCATTGCGAAACTGGCGGGCGGTATCAGTGCAATCTATATCACCAAGCAACTTATGCAGATCGCCGATACATACACGCTCATGGATAATAAACTCAAGCTCGTTACCGGTTCGGCTGACGAATTGAAGTACGTCCAGGACGGACTGTATCAGCAGTCCTTGCGCTCCTTCTCTTCCTATGAGTCATCCGTTGACCTGTACTCGCGATTTGCGAAGGCCACCGAAACGTTAGGAACGAGTCAAGGTGAATTGCTCCGCATCACCGAAACCTTGAACAAGGCCATGATTATCTCCGGGGCAACACAGGAAGAATCAAAGAACGCGATCATCCAGTTGTCCCAGGGCATGGCATCCGGTGTACTCCGAGGTGAGGAATTTAACTCCATCATGGAGAACGGGTCACGCATATCCAAGATGCTGGCCGACTACCTCAAGGTCGATATTGGACAGCTCCGGGAAATGGCAAAAGAGGGAAAGATTACCTCCGAAACCATGATTAAAGCGTTTCAGGCATCGGCTGACACCATTGAGAATGAGTTTTCCAAGATGCAACCCACGATCGATCAGGCCATGACGAACCTCAAAACCGTTTTCGGGCGGCTCCTGTCCGATTCGAACAAGAGTGCGGAGGGTACCAAGTCAGTGGCTGAGGAGATCATGAAGCTGGCGAAGACCGTCGAAGAGGAAAAAGACGGGATCATTGAACTGTTCACGGGTATTATCAAGGCGGCTGGCCTGGCAAGCAAAGCCATATCAGGAATGGCAGACCTGATGAAGTTCATCGGCGAAGAGGCCGCGTACAAGATTCACGGCCCCGCCATAGGCGATACAGTACGCATTCAGGATGATATCAACAAGGTAACCGATTCGATCAACAGGCTGAAGAAGTCGAACGACTCATTTTGGACGGGAAAGGCCACGAAGGCGTTCAACGATCAGGAAATAGCAAGGCTGACAAAGCGCCTTGAGGTGCTTAAGGAAATGCGGCGCATGACCACGGGAAGCGACGTGCCGAGCAACTTTGACGCAGCCAACTATCTCCCGTCTGGCAGACAGAGAACTTATACCGGTGGAGACAAGGACAAGAAAAAGAAAAAGACCGACGAGGAAAAGCTGGCCGAGAAGGCAGAGGCCGAGATCCTTAACCTTCAGCGGGAGGCCGCGGCGGTAGGCGATGTCACCCGGGAAGAGAAAATGCTGTGGGAAGTCACGGAAGGCAAGTACAAAGACCTTGACGCAAGCCAGAAGAAACGCCTCGTCTCGCTTGCCGCAGAACTGGACAGCCTCTCACAGATGGACGAAGCCGAAAAAGAGATCATCAAGAACTGGGAGGAGAACGAGAAGACCATCGAGGGCCTGAAAGAGCAGGCGGCCACCATCGGCATGACCGAGGCGCAGGTCACCCTTTACAAACTGGCGCTCAAGGATGCCACTACCGAACAGATCGCGGCCGCATCAGCTACCCTTGCCGACATCGAAAAGAAAAAGGAACTGAAACAGATCCTTGAGGACATCAGGTCACCGTACCAGGATTATCAGGACAAGATAGCCACGGCCAACGCCCTGTTGGTCGAAGGGAGTCTCAGCATCGAGGATTACACCCTATACATGGCGAAGCTGGCGGGAGAGATGGAAAAGCTCGCTGATGACGGGAAGGATCAGTTCGCGGAACTCAAGCGAGCCATCGAGGGATGGGGCAAAGACAGCGCGAAGGCCATAGCCGACTTTGCTATCAAAGGTTCTTCCTCATTTTCCGACATGACCGAATCCATCATTGCAGACCTTTTGCAGATGATGATCTATCAGAATATCACGAAGTCCCTGTTTTCGGGTATCAGCACGGGCCTATTCGGGGATGCCGCGACAGGTGCGACAGGCCTCCTCTCTGGCCTTTTCGGTGGCGGTAAAGCGTCCGGCGGCTCGGTCTCTCCTGGCAAAATGTATGAGGTAAACGAAACCGGACTGCCGGAACTCCTCAACGTCGGCAATCGGCAATTTCTGATGATGGGAAACAACTCCGGGTCGGTAGTAGCCGCTGCAGGCGTATCGTCCGGCGGTGGTTCTTCCTCTCCCTCGGTCAACGTCATCATCAACAACAATAATAATTCTGACGTGTCTCAACAGTCACGGCCCAACGGGAATGGCGGTATTGACCTGATCGTGACTGTCGACAAC
>MVQQ01000008.1 GCA_002067555.1 Syntrophorhabdus sp. PtaB.Bin184 | reverse complement strand
GATGGGCGTGGAGAGCTGCCAGCGGAAGAGGTAGAGTCCGTAACGTTTGAGGTTGACCTGCATGATAGTCCCTCCTTCATTGCGGGAGATGTATCTCAAGGATGTCCAGCTTCTCTTCGATGAGGTCTATATTCGACGTGCTGTGCAGGATGGTCTCATAGGATCCCCTGGCCAGGGCCATGACGGCCCGGGTTACGGCCACGCCCGACGGGCAGTTGCGGGATGCCCACCCCGCAACCAGAAAGGCCCGATTGACGGTCTCGCCCACGATATCGCGGGCGGCGTACCTCGGATGCCCCACGAGGCCCATGTAAATGTTGCCGGAATTGAGTGCGATGACAAGGTCCTTCTGGTAGATCACCTTTTTCGCATGGATGGCGGCACGAAGGGCCCTGTCTGCATGGTCGGCCCCGGAAAAGAAGGCGAGGAAGCCGTCACCCACATATTTGACGGGTATGCCGTCGAACCTCAGGACCGACTCGGTCAGGTCATAGAAAAGGGCGTTGGTGTACTCGGCCAATTCCTTTGATTCCATCGAGATGGACCGTTTTTCAAAATGGGTGACGGCAGAGCAGAAGACGGTTGCCGGGAAGACACCGGTTCTGGCCTCTGTGAGTCCGAGAATGTAGTCGGTGCTGACATCGAAGAGACGGGCGATCTTTGCCAGGACGTGAACATCGGGCAGGTTGGCCCCTTTCTCCCATTTGGAGACAGCCTGTGGCGTGACCTGCAGGGCGTTGGCAAGGTTCACCTGTTTGAGGCCGTGTCTTTCTCGAAGTAAACGTATTCTTGAGCCCATGTCCTTCATACAATCTAGTTATATTACGGTAAAGAATGGATTGCAACCATGCCACGGTTGAAAACGGTCAACGGCAGGTTGAGCCGGCTGGCGGTACGAATGGGACCCGACGGTGCGAAGGGATGCAGAACGAGGTTGACACAGAAGTTAGCTCACATGTATAATCTTAGGCAGGCCTAACTCAGGAACAAGCAGTTGACGGGAGCAAAACGGCAATTTGAAGATGGGGATGTTGGGGCTCCGGCGAGACGGTTCCGTGTAAGGGACGCAAAGAGAGAATAGAAGAAACGGAGGTTGCGGTAGATGAGTCCACAGGTTGAAGCGTGGAAGATCCGGATAACGGAAGAGCCGGATAGCGAGGCTGAATTCGAAAAATGGTTGTTTGTCCGCGTGGCAAGTGTGCTCTTTGCAGATAAAGGCGGCGAGCTGATCACGCTCAACCGCGGCAATTGCAAGTTGAGCGTGGAGGCGCAACAGGATCTCGTAGAGAGGATGTCCCGGATATGGCTGTATTCCTACATTGTGCTTTTCAGCAATTCGCTTTGCGTGCGAGTGATGGTTTACGATCCGGTGAAGATCGCGGAGGCACTGGCTGTGGTGCCGGAATGGGTCTTGAATGAGATGGGCTACGAGAAGGCTGTGAGCCCCGGCGCGTTTCTGGAGGAAATAGCGAGACGTTGGCGGAGGAAGAACCGGATACCCCATGAGATAGGTCTCGTTTTGGGATATCCCCTGAAGGATGTCCTTGGGTTTATAGGGTTGGTGCCATTGCAATGCACGGACAGATGCGGATGGAGGGTCTACGGTGATCCGGAGCCTTCGCTGAAGAAGAGCAAAAGCTACAGGAGGGCCCGGGAAGAGGCCCGCGCGTACGTGGGCAAGAAAAGTGTTGACATGTCGGTTAGTCATGCGATAGTTATTTAGGCAGGCCAAAGCAAATTAGTGATAGGAAACAAGAGAGATGTCAGACGATACATTGACAGCGAGCCTTGAGGATTACCTGGAGGCGATCTTTCACATCGTCAGGGAGAAAAAGGCGGTGAAGCCGCGTGATATTGCCAAACGGCTTGAGGTGAGCTATGCGTCAGTGACGGGCGCCCTGCGTTCCCTGACGGAGAAAGATCTTATCAACTATGCGCCCTATGATCTCATTACACTCACAGGAAGGGGAGACGAGATCGCAAGGGATGTGGTCCGGCGCCATGAGGTTCTGAGGCAGTTTTTCTTGGAAGTCCTGATGATACCGGAGGGCGACGCCGACGTTGCGGCGTGCAAAATGGAGCATTACATATCGAAGGCCATTGTCGAGAGGTTCATAAAGTTCATCGAGTTCGTGGAAACCTGCCCGCGCGGAGGGGAAGAGTGGATAGACAACTTCAGCTATCGGTGCGATAACAGGTGCGAACAGGGCGACTGCGAGAAGTGCATGCTGGATTGCCTGAACGAGCTCCGCAAAAGAGACAGGGACAATCTCACGCGATCGATGACCATCGGAGAACTTAAGGATCTGGAACCGGGCCGGAGGTGCAGGGTGGTAAGGATTCGCGAAAGCGGGGGCAGGAACAGGCGCATACTGGACGCCGGAGTGTCCCCGGGTTCCGTCATTGAATTTGAACGCCCCGTGGCGTCGAGGGGTCTCATCGACATCAAGGTGAATGGTTACCATCTGTCGCTGACCAGAGACGAAACGGAAGGGATAGAAGTCGAGTTCATTTAGGCCGCAGCAGTCCGAGGCCTACCCTCTTAAGCAACCCCTTCCGGCTATGAGACAGGACGGGCAGGGACCGATGATCCCTTTCGGCCCTGACTGTCTCCTGTCTCGGGCGGAGACGACAGGGTAAGCAGGACCCTGCGGCCGGCGGTTTCGGCTGCGAAAGCAAGGAGGTTCGTCATGGAATGGATTCATTCCGCTATTGATTATGGGATTATAGGAGTTCTTCTGGCCATGAGCGTGCTGGCCGTCGCCGTGGCTATTGAAAGGATCCTGTGCCACAGACGGACACGGTGCGAGCTCTATAGCGACAGGAAGGAACTGGAACTGCACCTGACCCGAAGGCTTTACGTGATCGCCAGCGTGGGCAGCAATGCCCCTTACGTGGGACTTCTCGGAACAGTGCTCGGCATCATGCTCACCTTCGCTTCCATAGGACGCCAAGGGCTGGCCGACCCGGGACAGATTATGTCCGGCCTTGCCCTGGCGCTCAAGGCAACGGCAATAGGCCTTCTCGTGGCCATTCCGGCCGTGGTTCTCTACAACTACCTGATGAGGTCCGCAAAAGAGCTGATGTTGAAATGGGAGATCGGCAATGGAAGAGAAAAGCTTTGACTATATGAACGTCATCCCCCTGGTCGACGTCATGATGGTGTTGCTGACGATAGTTCTCATGACATCGACCTTCATCGCAAGCGGTCTTATTCCCGTGGAGGTGCCGAAGGCCTCGCACGATCAGAAACAGCTCCTGAAGGCCGTGACGATAGTGATAGACGGCGGAGGTGCGATATATTTCGAGTCCACGCCGACGACGCTCGGTGGCCTCGAAGCGAAGATAAAGCAATTCGGCAAGGAAACGCCTGTCCTCATAAAGGCTGACCGGCATCTCGCGGTTCAATCCTGTGTTGACGTGCTCGATGTTCTCACGGGACAGGGCTTCAAAAAGGTGGCTTTGCAGACGGAACGGAAGTCCGGGCAGCGGTCAGGGACATAAGGCTGCCGCAAAGATGCTGAACAGAAGAAATGAACAAGAGGAGTAAATGACAATGCAGGAGGCGGCAACGGTAAGGACGGGAAAGATGAGCTTCGGGGTATCCCTGATGGTACACGCAGCGATACTCCTCGTGTTTATGGCGGTTTCAAGCCGCACAGGACTTGTGCCGCAGGAGATGCTCACCG
>MVQQ01000007.1 GCA_002067555.1 Syntrophorhabdus sp. PtaB.Bin184 | reverse complement strand
TCCCCGGTCGCCGCCGAAAGGGATCCCCGTTGGGGTGAGGACGACCCTCTTGATGTGCCCCTCTCCTTCGCTCTTTGTGGTAATACCTTTGTTGTGCTTGAAGAGCGTGTGGATGATACGCCGCTCGTAGGGGTTCAATGGGTCCGTTTTGAGCTTTTTTCCTGACCGTTTTGCTTTATCGGCAAGACGTTTAGCCATAATTGTTAAAGCTTTTTTCCTTCTTTCTCTGTAACCATTTATATCTACAAGCAATTTAAGGTTATGCTTGAATCTTTTTGCTACAGCTAATCTCAAGAGGTGTTGCAGGGCCTCGAGGATCTCGCCGTCCTTGCCGATAAGAACGTCGCCGTCGTCACACTGAACCAGAAAGAGTATTCTGTCCGTCTTCTCGCTTATATCCGTCGCCATAACCTGGAAATCAAGTCCGACGTGCCTGCCGAAGTCCTTCAGGAATGCTATGCCGAATTCTTCGGCCGTTTCCTTGAGAGGGGTCTCATCGGAGACTGCCTTCACGGCCGTTTCCTGCCCGCTGTCCCCCTCTGTGCCTCTCAGTCTCACGGTGATGCGGATCTTCTTTGTGCCCAGGAGGCCGAGAATACCCTTTGTGTCTACCTCCTTGACCTCTATATCGAGGTCCCTTTCATCGACATTCAATTCCTGGGAGGCCTTCTTGACAGCCTCCTCGTATGTCTTTCCTTCGAACTCGAGCGTTTCCATGTGTTTATTTCTCCTTACCGGGCCACCTTCATCTTCTTGTTGATGTAATACTGTTGGGCGATGGAGGCGACGTTGTAGACGAGCCAGTATAGTACCAGTCCCGACGGGAAGCCCCAGAAGATGAAGGTAAAGACGATGGGCATGAACATCATCATCTTTTGCTGCATCGGATCGGTGCTTGTCGGAGTCATTTTCTGTTGTATGACCTGGGTAACGCCCATGATGAGCGGCAGGAGCCTGATGGGAATGGTGTACCCCATGACAGTGAAGGAGAAGAGATCTTCCGGTGCCGACAGGTCATTGATCCACCAGAGGAAGGGCGCGTGCCTCAATTCGATGGCCCCGGAAAGGGCCTTGTAAAGTGCAAAGAACACGGGGATCTGGGGCAGCATGGGCAGACACCCGCTCATCGGATTAACACCCCTTGACTTGTATATTTGCATCAATTCCTGGTTCAGCCGGGCCTTGTCGTTCTTGTACTTTTCCTGCAGCTTTTTGATCTCGGGCTGGACCGCCTGCATCTTCGCCATGTTCTTGAAGCTCATGACGCTCAAGGGGTGAAAGATTATCTTTATCAGGATCGTGAGGAGGATGATATCGATTCCGTAGTTGTGCGTGAAGCGGTTGAAGAAGTCGAGAAGCCACACGAGAGGCTTTGCTATGATATCGAACCAACCGAAGTCTATGACCTTTTCCGCGTTGACGTTGAGACTCGCGAGTATGTCCGTCTTTTTCGGGCCGAAGTAGAGTTTGCCGGCGAACTTGTTCGCTGCCGGAGCGAGGCGTATATAGGGTATGTTCTTGTCTGTTTTTCCGATAAATAGGGCTGGTTTGGCGTCTTCAGACGGTATGTATATAAATGTGAAGAAGCCTTGGTCGAACCCGGTATACCGATAGTTCCTGTCAAAGCTGAGCGTTTCCTTTATCGAGTCGATCTGTTTCAGGCTCTTGCCGTTGAAAACGAAAGGACCCTTGAAGACATAGCTTGACTCATTCTTGTCGGATATCACGGCAAAATCAGCCTGCACGCCCTGGGCTTTCGATGCCTCCACTTCCACGGACAGGTCTATGGTGTAGCTGTCGGGGTGGAAGGTGTAGGTCTTTTTCAGCTTCGTTCCGTTCTCGAGCGTCCCCGTCATGGTTATTGACGCCGGGCTGTCCTTGACGGTGAGGCCGGCCTTGTCGGAGGTGAAAGAGGTACGGTCGAAGGCCCCGTTCTGGTGAACTGTGGGATTGTACAGGTAAGGTTTTACGCTTTCTATGATCTCTTTTTCTTCCGATCCCTTGACGGTTGCCTTGTAGTTTTTAAGCTTTACGCTCGATATCCCTCCGCCGAGGTCTGTGAGCGTTACGTCAAGGTACGGTGTCGAGACGGCAAAGGTCCTGGTCACCTTTTTGTCCGCTGACTGGGAGGCGACGGGGGACGGTGGAGGTGTTCCCGTCGCTTTCGGCGCGGCGTCAGTTTTGGGTGCTGGTTTCGGGGCCTCACCCTGGGGTGCCGGTTGGGTCTGGGTTTGGGGTTGCTCGGGTGCTTGTTTCGGCATAAAGTACGTCTGAAACACAAAAAGCATGGCCATCGTCAGCACAAGCACGATGATGGTGCGTTTATCCATTCATTACCTCCGTCATGGTACGGGGTCATATCCGCCCGGGAAGAGCGGATTGCATTTCAATATGCGTTTGAGGCCTAGGAGCGTACCTCTCCAGACACCCTTTTTTTCAACAGCTTCTATCATATACTCGGAACAGGTCGGGTAGAAACGGCACTGAACGGGCAGGAAAGCGGAAAACGTCGCCCTGTATAACTTCACGATGAAAATGACAATTTTTTTCATTACCTGATGCTTGTGCGCCTTTTCGTCGAAGAAAGGAGGGCCGTGAGCTCCGGTTCCATGCTTCCCATTGTGAGACTTTCGGGCAACCCTTTGACCCTGATGAGGCTGTTCGAATCTTCCCTGAAGAGGTCTTTATGCAACCGGAAGAATTCCTTCACGATCCTCTTCACTCTGTTGCGCACTGCTGCAACCCCCGTTCTCTTGCGTATAGTAACGGCAAACCTTTTGATACCGTACCCGTTCTCTGCGGCGAGCAGGACGAAATGGGCAGTCTCTGAGCATTTTGTCCATGGCGCACCGCGAAAGTCCCCCCTCTTGAGCCTTTCTTGTTTCTTCAGGGTGCAGATCATCAGGTCACATTCAACTGGCGGCGATCATTGCGGGTAGCTGCCGCCAATGCCCCCTATTCGAGCTCTTCCCGGGCCGATCAAACGGCGAGGTTCTTCCTGCCTTTTGCCCGCCTGCGCCTGATCACCTCGCGGCCGGACGCGCTTCTCATTCGCACGAGAAAACCGTGCGTTCTCTTTCTGCTTTTGTTGTGAGGCTGGTAGGTTCTTTTCATCTTTCGTCCTTGTTATAATTTGAAATTATTACTTAAACACAAAACTGGTAGGGAGTCAAGATACAATGGGCTTGCCGGGCCGGCAAACCCGCATACGGGCATACGGGTGTGCCCTGCGGGCAAAGGGCATAGAAACACCCTTATTACGGAGAGGGCGGTTCACGGTCGGACAACTAACAGGAGCTTGCAGTCGATGCCAGGGAAACTGCCATGATATTTCCGCAGATACTCTCGTATCTCCTCGTTTGCTCGTTTGCGCGCAGACCCTTGTGCCCGTTTGCGCGGAGCGCAGACCCGTGTGCCCTTTGGGACGAATCCTTTCCTCTTGATTTTTGAGGGAAGGACATGTTAAATTCACGGGATTTTAAACGATTTTTCAGCGTCGAAAGGAGTTTTCATGAAAAAGTACGAGCCTGAGG
>MVQQ01000006.1 GCA_002067555.1 Syntrophorhabdus sp. PtaB.Bin184 | reverse complement strand
ACGGACATTTTCCAGCTCCTCGCCCTGCACCCCTTCGATGGAAACCCGGACCTCGCCCTGGGCCAGGAGGAGAGACGGCACAAGAAAGAACACGCAAAGAGCGACGAACGGCACGGGGAAGGACAGGCACCGGCAGGTCCTTCGAGAGCATTGAGATCGATGGAGGAGGAGAACGGGGGTCATGACACCTATCGTAACACTCCGACGGTCGCTTTGTCATCAGGCCGCGATAGGTGAGGCTGCAGAGAATGATCTGTATGTCGTGACCGGCTGGTCGTTGACCGTTCTACCTCAACGAGAGAAGATAGGAGCGAAGATTGATCTTCTTGTTGTTCAGTCCGAGCTTCCTTCGTATGGCGTCTCTGTGTGAGTCGACGGAGCTTGGCGCGATACCGGCTATTTCCGCTATCTCCTTGGTTCGTTTGCCCTCTTTGACAAGAGTTGCCACCTCGAGCTCCCTTGGTGTCAGGTTCGCGTGCCCCAGGGTGGTGAGGAAAGGCGACACTATCTCATTGAGGTTGCTTACGACGATATCGAGATAGTTCTGCTGTTCTCGGTCCAATCCGGTCCTGCGCATCCTGTCGAGATAGGGCAGGACCATCTCCCGGATATTCGAGACGAATCTTCCTTCGAGCTCCTTCCTGTCATCCTCCCTCTGCCGCAATAGGACTTTCAGGGTGGTATTGACCTCCTCAAGCCTCCGGGATTTGGCCGCCATTTCCTCCTGATACTCCTTCAGCGCGTCCAGGGCCCTTCTCTCCTCGGTGATATCGCGGGCACTCCCGCGGTAACCCCGGAGGTTCCCGGCATCATCGAAAAAAGCTCGAGCGTTTCCTTGAACAAGGACCATGCTCCCATTCTTGTGGAATACCTGGAACGTGAAGGGGACGAAGGGGATCCTTGCAGCTGTGACCGTCTTCATGAGCGGAGCGAGACGTTTTTTTTCGTCGGCAGGGACAATATCAAGGGGTCCTTTTCCGATGAGCTCTTCGGGACGGTATCCAAGGTGGTCTGATATGCTGGAGCTGAGGTACGTGTACGAGAAGTTCGCGTCCGTTTCCCATACCCAGCCGGGCACACATTCCACCAGGGAAAGGTATTGCTCCTCCTTCTCTTTTCTCCTTGCAGCCTCGCGACGTACTTCCTCTGTACGGTCCTCCACCAGTTTGTTGAGGTGGTCACGGTGGTCTCTGATCTCTTCCTCCATCTTCTTGCGGTCCGTGATCTCCATGACCGAAGCGACGATGGTGGCCCGGTTGTCGATCGCCGCGCATGTCGCCAGGAGTTCCACCCACTTTTCCGCGCCATCCTTCGCAATGATCTTCAATTCGATACGGATCGAGGTCTCTTTCCGTTTCAGAACCTCGCGCGCCAGACGCTTTACGATTGTTCTATGATCGGGATGAACGATGTGCCAATACTTCATCGCTGCAAGTTCGTCCCTGGAATAGCCGGTGCCTGCCTCAGCAGCCTTGTTGACGAATATGAGGCGGTTACCGCGCACCAGGAGCACCGTGACGGGGATCATGTCGAGAAGACCCCGGAACAGTTTTCCTTTTCCGTCTTTATCTCCCGCGCGCATCATTGGTTCACGGTTCCTGTCTGGCTTACCATCGATCATTAGCTAAGATTTCCTGCTCCTTACCGTTGCATATGCTTCTTTTTCGGCTCTTCACATAATTGGCTTAAAATATGGAGATGCCGTCCATATTGTATAGTTGAAAAATGGACGAGAAATCCGCATCTCGAACATGGTAATATGTTACAAGTCTCTTTGCAACCCGTGTAGCGTACGAAGCCAGCTGCTTTATGGCGCAACATGCCATTGAGAGGAGGCCTGTGTTGTTGATTCGTTCTTGGGCTGGAATTGAGAAATTTTTCCGGATCCGTGCAGTTATCCAGGAGAAGTGGAGATCATGAACGAAGCAGAGGAAAGATTCAGGCTCCTTTTCGAAGGATCGAACGACCCCGTGCTGCTGATAGATGAATACAGATTTGTCGACTGCAATGACAGGGCTTTGGAGATCATGCGTTGCGTGAGTAAGGAGCGGTTGATCGGCCTGCACCCATTCAGCATATCGCCGGGCCTGCAACCCGATGGGCGGTTCTCGTCAGAAAAGGACCGGGAGCTGATAGATGTTGCCTTGGCCGGGGGAACCAATCACTTCCTGTGGGAGCATCGGACGTTTGGGGGCGATAAACTGTTGACCGAGGTATCGCTGGTCGCCATCCCGTACAAGGGCAGGAAGGTGATCCACACGACATGGAAAGACATCACTCGCGAAAAGCAACTGGAGGAAAGCCTTCAGGCACAGACGGAACGGTTCCTGGCGATCGTTGACAATGCTCCTTTTGCCGCCGCGCTCGTTGATGCCAACGGGAAGTGGACCTATGTGAACGCCAGGTTCAGGGAGCTTTCCGGCTATGACCTTTATGATATCCCTGATGAGGACACGTGGTTCCTGACGGCTTATCCTGACCCCGATTACCGCGCAACGATACTGGAAGAACGCGGACGGGAAGTTGAAAGATTCAGGAGCGATCCTTCATTGAGGGAGGGCAGGGAGTTCACGTTCACAGTGACCTGCAAGGACAAATCGCGGAAGGCGATCCGCATCATCCCGGTCCGGTTGCCGTCCGGCGGATACCTGAAGACATTCATTAACGTCACGGAGAAGGAAGGGATGAAAGAGGGACTGATGAGAGCACAGGCGCGACTTGTGATGAAATCAGCACAACTCCGCGGGGTGAACGCGGCGCTGAAGGCGTTGCTGAAAAGCAGGCATGATGACCGATTGGAAATGGAATTGAGCTTAACGGACAACATCAACAAGCTTGTCCTGCCCTTCATAGGGGAATTGAAGAAAAGTCATCTCGATGACCATTGCGCGGCCTGCATTGAGATGATCGAGCAGAATATCCGGAACGTCGTCTCGCCGTTCCTGCATGACCTGACCACCAGGCATGCTGATCTCACGGTCCGCGAGATGCAGATAATCGACCTTCTGAAGAATGGAAAGACAACGAAAGAAATAGCGCGGACACTCAGGACATCGCCAAGCGCCGTCAATTTTCACAGGAACAACATCAGAAAAAAACTCGGCATTGCCAATCAAAAAGTGAATCTGCAGACATTTCTTTCGCGCGACCCCCGCTCTGAATGAACGCGGTGAACCGGACGCACGCCGTAGCGATAGCTCTCAGAGAAGGCCTGATAGAACTGAGCTAGATCGCACTTCTCACCAGGCCGGCCGGCAATATCCCCACAACACACATCTTCGAATCCAGTCTTTCCCGCCTGTACTTTAGTACAGTTTCCGAACCCATTCCGGATTTGATATTACTGTTAACGGGCCATGGTGTATCAGGTCTCACCTAACAGAATGTAGGAGTAATTAGATGTGGTACTGCGAGGGTAGACCTAGCAATAATTTGGCACTAAACTGCGTTGACCGGCATGCCGGCAACACAGTATAAAAATGACATTGGGGATTTGGTTTTGCGTTACTGATGCACTTGGGGGTTTGCGAATATGGCGAGTGGTCTATGTTCAGGGTCTGTCCCGTCTGCAAGGCGGACCGCCGTACCCTTCACCACTGAAAAATAAAAAAAACTGAGTCGATGTGCGAGTGGCGACATGATGCTGTCACCCGCTTGTTGGATAATACGCGGTAGTGCTGTTGTATACAGTATATGTGTTACTGCGACCGAAAGATGGGATCAGTTACCGCCGCCTCCCGCAGGAGGCCAATGGCGGTAGCCTATCGAGACCAGGGGTGGTGAGTCTTTGATGACATCGCACGACGAGTTGAGGGAAGAAGGATTCGGCGGTCTGTCCGACCCTGTTGGTGACGACGGATTTGAGCGTAACGACACGGCGATGAGATTGAAGGACAGCTTCAGGCTGGTCTTTGAAAGGTCCGTCGATCCTTCATTTTTGCTGGAGGGAGACGTCTTTGTCGACTGCAACGACGCGGCACTGGCGTTGCTGCGGTGTCCCGCGAAGGAACAGCTGATCGGTCTGCGCCCGTTGAACATATCACCGGGCACACAGCCGGACGGGCACCCGTCCGCCGAGCGCATGCGAAAGATGCTGGACACGGCGGTGTCCGAAGGGGGTGTCCGCTTTGGTTGGAAGCACATCACCTTTGACGGGCGCGAGATACTGGTCGATGCCTCGCTCACCGCGATATCACTGAATGGGAAACCGATGATCCACGCTGTGTTAAGAGATATGCCGGAAGGCAGGAGAGGAGAGAGTGAGACAAAGATGGATGCTCGCTTTTTTCTGGCCATTGTCGAAAGGATGCCCCTTGCCATGGCTGTCGTCAATGAGATCGGGAGTTACGTGTACACGAATCCCAGATTCAAGGAACTCTTCGGCCATGGTATGCATGTCGCGCCGGCAACGGACAAACGGGTCGCCGGAAGTGCTGCCGGGGAAAGGTCGGGGTACGTGCCGTTAAGAGAGGAGCCTTCGGACTGGGTATTCACCATGATGGATAAGGAGAAGCAGAAACAGGTCTTCAGAGTCAACGTGGTGAAGCTGCCATCCGGTTGTCTGCACGTGTACCAGGACATCACCCCGAAGGAAAGAGCGGAGGAAGCGCTGCAGAAGACAAAAGCGGAACTGGCGCTTCAATCCGCAAGACTTCAGGAGATGAACGGTGCCCTCAAGGTTCTTCTCAACGAGAAGGAGATCGACA
>MVQQ01000005.1 GCA_002067555.1 Syntrophorhabdus sp. PtaB.Bin184 | reverse complement strand
TTGCGTACGGTGGATGCATTTTGAAGTTCGTGCTGGGTTTATGACTCAAAAGGACGGGGACAGATCGAACGACATTACTCCCGTTGCGGTCGCTGGTTCGACCAGGCCGAAGAGCTTCATCGACGTCGTCTCCATCGTGCAGAACTATTTTCTCGCGGAGAAGAACGGAAACGATCTCCCCGAGAACCTGCTTACCCTTAAAGGCAAGATCGTAATCTCCGAGGTGGGATTCAAAGGGGCATTCGTATCAGGACTGGTCAGTATCCTCCTGACCCCCTTTTTTGTGGGCGTCATCGAGAGATATATTCCGATATTCGGTTCCTACGAATTCACTCTCTTTGATCAGGCCTTCGCGATAGTACTGACGCTCAGCTTCTCCATGGGCTACAGCCTTATACTCGCATCTATCGGAAGGTACTACATAGGGAAGCTTTCAAAGCGGGCAATAAATTGGCTGATGGCCGGGCTGACTGTCGCCGGTGTCCTCAAGATTATCATCGCCTTTGTGTTCTACAACACGCTTTACGCTTCGATTCTCGAGGAAGAGCGAGTGGCTCGGTTCCTCCTGTGGTTCTATCCCCAGATCGGCTACCCGGCACTCAACAAGATCTACCACTTCCTCATGGACATGAAGCCGATACTTCTCACATCGGCGAGTTTTGTGGTCCTCACGACGTTCCTCATGATCACCATTCCCTGGGCGTTTATCTTTGCCGCATCGAGGAAGACAAGGAAGATGATCGAGCGGGAAAGGATATGGAGGTGAAAGTAATAGGTGATAAGGATCTGTGCATAAGCCAAACTGCTTGGCCGGAGATCAGGAAACTGCCTTCCGGCGGGGGCGATAAGGGGATACCACATGCCAACTGATTGTATAGGGATCGATATCGGGTATGGCTTCACGAAGACATGCCGGGCGGGGGATAGACGTATTTTTCCCACGGCGGTCACTCTGATGGCGACTGAATCCACATTTTCAGAAGTGAACCCAATTATCGTCAATGGTCATCGATTTCTGGTAGGAAAGGAAGCCGAGCGGGAAGGCGCTACTCTCGACACCTGTCGGTCTACCTTCGTGGCGTCGGACGCCTGGGTTGCAGTCCTCGGCGAATGTCTCCGCATCAACGGTTTTCCGCGCGGAGAGGTCGTCTTGGGCGTACCGCCTGGGATGTATTGCAGGGAGTATAGCCAAAAGATTTTAGACGCCGTGCGGAAAGCGGAAATCAGAATAAATCGGGAATCGTGCCGAATCGGCGGCGACATCAGAATCATACCCCAAGGCGCGGGGATATTCTTTCGCCACCTCAAGGAACACCCGGACGACTATGGCAAGAACGTAGCCATCATCGACATTGGGCACCACACGGTGGACATGGTCTTATTCTCAGGGCGTAAGTACGTGGAGAGCGCCAGACAGAGCCGGGAAATAGGTGTCTACCAGATACTGGACGATATCGTCAACGCGTTCTACCGGCAGCATAGACTCCAAATCGGCTCCAAAGACGCCATCGGTATCCTTCGTGGCGGACAGGTGACACATCTCGGCATCTCTTACCCCCTGGACATCACGGAAGAGGTCAATCGTTACGTTCGACGCCTCGAATCCGTTATAGATCGATACCTCGAAAAGCTTCCTGTCCGGCCGGACGTCGGCGTCCTCGGGGGAGGTGGCGCCGTCGTGATCGACCACCTCGTAAACCTCAGCCATCGCCTGCTGATGGTGAACGAACCGGCTCTGGCGAACGCGGTCGGATATTGGCTTTACGGTAGCGACGGACGATAGGGGGAATTGTGGCGAAAGACTTTGCTATCTACAAGGTTTATGTTCATCGGGTGAATCAGGAAGAGCTCTACCGGTTTCTTGAAAACATGCCTAAATCGACGAGAGGGTTGTTTATCAGGGAAGCGATAGAGCGTTACCGCAGAGAAACCGGGTTGCCCACTGGAAGGCCAGAAGTGCAGAGTATGGGGATTTCACTCAGGACCACGTTCGAGGATCAATTTGGAGGCGAGGCGCAAGAATGAAGTGCGGCGAGCCCTACCTTTCCGGTCGGCTTTCAACTGGGGCGGTCGACCAATATTGGCCGAAGTACATTCCATTCATGTAAGAAGTAATACCTATGAGCTGTTTAGTATCTTCAGCAAGCCCACCGAGTGATGTCCCAAATAGGAACATGGGTCCGCAGTGCGGACGGCGCGTCAGAGACCTCGAGCGAGGGTAGGTCTACTCGGACCGCCGACCTGCCTGCACTTTTTCAGGCATGCGGGATAGGGAGACACAAGATGTTGTTGGTGCACTCCGCCCCTGGAAGTCGCAGAGCCCGCAAATACCAGGACTAAAGGGAGAAGCCAATTTAAAGGCGAGCAGGTATGCAAAGAAAACCACAAGGATGTCGAGACATCGGGAATGAACGACAGCCGTCACGCACAAGGAGTCCACGCGGTGAAAGAGCGACCGTCAGATAGTCGTCAATGCCTTATCGAAGACGGCGAACGACTGCTCACCGTCGAAGAAGTCGCTCACCTGATCTCTTTCTCCGAAAAGAGCATATACCAACTCGTGCATCGCAGGGTCATTCCTTACACGAAGATTTCCGGCGCGCTGAGGTTCAGAAGTTCCGATATCGCCGCATGGATCGAAGAGAATACCTTTAAACCTCAATCAAGAGAAAAGAACAAAGATGCCGTGGGAATACACAGACCTCGCCCGCGACAGGGTTCGAGAACCTTAAGCGAAATGGACAGGATAGTTGAGCAGACGCGAAGGAAATACCTGGAGAGATAGGTGGCGATCTGCTAAGATTTTCCTGACCATGCTATTTTCGAGCCCTGTAGAGTCCGGAAAGGAGGATAACCACGTGGGACTTTACAGGAAAAAAGGATCGAACAAATGGTGGATGTGCTTTACGGCGAACGGCGTGCGGTATGACAAGTCGACGGGCACTGCGGACAAGAAGCTGGCGGGGCTGATTTTTGCCGACATGGGACTGAAGATACTGAAGCAAGAAAAGCTGGGTGTCGAGCCTGAACTGGAATACACGTTTGATGACATGACGACGAAGTTCATGGATGAATACGCATCCAGGCAAGAAAAAAGTACGAAGAGACGCTATGAGCAGTCCCTCAAACACCTGCAGCCTTTCTTCGGAGGCAGACGACTTTCGGAGATAGACGCGAAGCTGATCGATCGGTATATGCAGAAAAGGCTCAAGGAAACTTCTTGTCGAAAGACTCTCACCAAGCCTGCAACGGTGAACAGGGAGTTCTCGATGCTGGCAAGAGCCTTTACGTTAGCGGTGTCGAGGAAATGGCAGATGGCAAAGGTCAATCCCTGCTCAACTGCTTACAATGGCGAGCCGTTGAAGCTCAAGGAGAACAACGAGAGGGAGCGCTACCTCATCAACGACGAGGAGGAAAGGCTCCTGAAGGAAACAGAAGGGTATCTCAAGGGGCAACTGTGGGAGATCGTGGTGGTGGCCTTGTACATGGGGATGAGGGAAGGCGAAATCCTGAAACTGAAACACGGTCATGTCGACCTTCAGAACAGGAAGCTCACCATTACCAAGGAAAACTCAAAGAACAAGGTCCCCAGGACAATACCGATCATGTCTGAAACCGTGTTGGAGATCCTGAAGAAGAGAATGACGAGGAAGGTTGTCAGCATTGCCCACCCGCAAGACAGCCTCGTATTCACCACAAGCAGCGGTAAGCGCGTATCAGCCCGGAATGTACAAAGGGATTTCAGGAAGGCATGCCGAAAAGCCGGGATCGAGGACTTTGTGTTTCATGACCTGCGCCATACCTTCGGAACATGGCTCGCGCAAAACGGCGTGGACATTTACACCATCGCCCGTTACATGGGCCACGAGGACCTGGAATCGACAAAGCGGTATACGCACCACAATGCGGAAAGCCTGCGAGCGAGCATCGGAACGATAGAAAAAATGACGGGCACGCTTAAGGCGATCGGGGGCAGACAGAGCCATGACGCATAGCCGGTACTACAGCTACACTGCGGCCCTGGAACGCGCAAAGTGCACGGCGCCAATGTATACAGAACCGTGCAGGCACAGAACGTACTACAGTTTTACTACAGTTTTGGTGTATACTCTTAGAAATCGTTGCGCCCGTAGCTCAGCTGGATAGAGCGTTGGCCTCCG
>MVQQ01000004.1 GCA_002067555.1 Syntrophorhabdus sp. PtaB.Bin184 | reverse complement strand
GTACACACCGATGAAAAAGGCGAGGAAGAGTGCCGAAGAGGCAAAGAGTTTCGCCCAAAACCCCTGGAGCAACGCCTCGAAAAGCGCGCGCCACAGAGACATGTATTGGGCGTGCGACATATAGGTAAGGGGATTGAGGTAATCGATGAAATGGGCGGCTGTCATAGAGGTGTGATTCTCTTGATCAACGGCGGGTGACTCGCCTTTATCGCTTCGAACTCATCCTGGTTCTCGAAGGCGCTTGCTTTGACAGGGACGAGAAGCAGTTTCTTGGGCTTCCCCTGCTCGACCTCGATTTCGTATCTCCGTGTTGTATAGGTTTTTCCCAAATCGCTCGTAAGGCAATCTGACTTCCTCAAGACCTCTACGATTCGCCGCAAAGCCTTGTCCTTGTCCGTGTCCCTGAGAAGTGTAATATCGATGATGCTTTTTTCAGCCGCCATCACCCGGGCGGTTTCGTAGAGGAATGTGGCGTCACAGTATACGGTTCCGTCAATCGAGAAGGCCCGAAAGGCGCTTCCCGTTTGGGTGACGTTCACCGTCTCCCCCACCTTGCTGAGAAACCCCTTGCAGTCGAACCATTCTTCCCAAGAGAGCGACGCCTTTTTCTCTGCCTGTTCAATCTCCATCTGCCTGGCCTTTCCATCCGCCTCCTTCAACAACTCGGACAAAGGCTCGGTGGCCGACTGATGGTGTTCGCCTATGACCTTGGTCACGAGCTTGAGCCAATGAGCGCCCATGTCTTTTTGAAAAATGTCTTCTATGATGGATACGCTCGTTCTGGGATGATCCGCTTTTACATAACCGTTCTGGCTCCTCATCTCGGGGATCTTGCCCAGGTCATGACCGAGGGCCGCAACGATCACGACGGGGATATACCCGACTGGATCGTGGTAGGTGTCTTTTAGAAGTTGTAGAGCGATCCGGGTGACGTTGAAGGTGTGATCCCGAAGGGTGACTTTCGAAAGCATGTCGCCTATTCGCGTCACCTCTGCCCTTTCTACATCGGTTACTACGGTAACCACTGACGGGCAGTCGCCGTACCGTTCGAGAATCTCCATGATTTTGTTGACGCCCTCAAGCGTACCTGCAAGGGCCTCCCGGTGCGGTTCGATCACCTCGCTGTAGAACGCCTGAACCAAGATGTGGGCCTTACCGTTTCCTGCTTGGTCGGCCGCCGCATCTTGCGTATCTGGGACAATTTCTTCTGATTGCGGCTTCGACCGTTCCGCTGTTTCTTTAGTAACGTCTTCCTGTTTGAACGAACTGTTGTACTTGATCCACAGGGGACAGAGGTCGTCAAGAGATAGAACGATACTCTCCCGTGAACGGTCCTTCTCCCTAAGTATCGCGAATATCGTCCGCACCGTTTCGAGCATGTAAGCCTACAAGCCGGCCGAGAGTCGGCTGATTTTGTTGAGCACGACATTCGACTGGGCTTCGGAAAGGTCGAAAACAGACCTCTTACCGGGTATCGTTTTTCCTGTTCCGTTGGTGTCTGTCTTATTGAACGAAGAAAGCTCGAAAAGGAGATCCTCGGGTCTCTGGTCGCGCTTCTTTGCCACGGTGTCAAGGAAGTAGAGCAGCTTATCTTGGTGGGTGGTGCTTACCTCGATGCCGAGGGATTCCTTCTCCATCAAGCGGAAAAGTCTTCGATGAATGAAATCGAGCCTCGCTGCATGAACGAGCAACCCGACATTCTTGCTTATGGTGATGGATTCGATTCTTCCCACTATCTGGAAAGTATCAAGTCTGATCGTTTTCTGTCTGCCCTTGCACCGTTCAAGCTCCTCGGTTACGGATGTCAACGCGACCAGTTCTATTCGTATGGAAATGGTCTTCCGGTTCACCGCGTAACCGACTATCTTCCCCCTCCCTTTCATGGCCTGAACCCCTCGGGAAGAGAGTCTGGAACGACGTCTTCATGGTCCACGGTAATCGGCCTCAATCTCCCGAAGATGATGACGTCCACCTCCGCCTTGCCGTCCGCGAGTCGTCGAACAACACCCCGGAAGTCCTGATATTCTCCGGCCAAGATGCGAACTATGGCGCCGGTCTCCAGGTTCACCCTGGGAAAGACGACATCGCTAAGGCCGAGGAATCTGCCTACCTCGCCATCCTCTATCTTGGATATGTTACGGACATAACCGGAAATCGAGTCCAGATAGCGGAGTTCCTCGCATTTTGGGTCGTAGGCTACCACGTATTCGCCGATGAGCGCCTTTTTCGACGCCACACCGTGGTGGCAAAACACCTCTATCACCCGTTTTTCTTTTCCCTTCACCACGTTCAGAAGGTACGGCATCGGGGCCCTCCAATGAGTAATGCATTGGACTTCACCTTGATATTACCTTGACTTGACCTCATCTGTGGCAGACTGAGTAATACCTAGCGACGCGACAAATCGCCTTTCTGATGCAAGGTTCCGAAAGAATTGGCGGAGAACCTGCCAAGTGGATTCCCGTCGCGATGGCCTCACGGCTTTTCAAGTGGTTTTTCGAAAAGCTTGACAATACCGTACCTTGGTGCAAACATTTCTCGAGGGATAACATGAGACAAATTCATCTGAAGTGCCCTTACTGCTTGAAGGAAGGGTATATGCCCCTCGACAGAGTGAAGAGACTCGTGAATCTCAATCGGGTTGAGGAGCCGGTCAGTCTTCCCTGCGGCGCCTGTGCGGCTATGCGCGCAAGTCAGCCAGGACAGGGGCATCAGAAAGGCCGCCTCTGGAATTGGTTTGACAGGCTGACACGATACAGTATCATCGCGAAAATCGTTGTCGCGATGATGCCAATGACTGCTCTAGTCGGAATAGTCGGCTACAAGATGAACATCATAGAGAATCACCCGGTCGCGGCCTTTATCATCATGATTCTCC
>MVQQ01000003.1 GCA_002067555.1 Syntrophorhabdus sp. PtaB.Bin184 | reverse complement strand
TTACTACAGTTTTGGTGTATACTCTTAGAAATCGTTGCGCCCGTAGCTCAGCTGGATAGAGCGTTGGCCTCCGGATTCTAAGAGATCGGCTTTGCAGGGTTCGAAAAAGCTGGTCAACCCCTTGATATTACTTGGTAGTCTCAAAGAAGCTGTCTAAAGCGATTTTACTAGATTACCCCCTTTTTTAACGGCTCTTCCTACATTTTTACTACAGTTTTACTACAGTCGACTTCCCATTGGTCCCGAGGCTTTTCCAAAGCGCATCTGAGTGCAGTTAAGGCCGGCAAGTGTCAACCTACCGGCTAAAGTCAAGCCTTTTGCAGACCTTAAGTGCTTTTTACGGCCTTTCTTGACTTTGGAAACACCCGTCACTTAACGTGATCTTGGAAGACGGCCCGATGAAAGAAGTGTTCTTATCCAACCATCTGCAACGAGAAGCGAACAAAAGTCTCGCGATCTGCCTGGTATCTGCGGCCGTCGTTCTGGCTCTGCTGGTTGCCGGCATCGCCATGACAAGCGTTCTCGTTATCTGGGCCAGCATGGTCGCCCTGGCGATCTCCGGTTTCATCGTGACCAATCACGGCCGCACTTACATGACCTACCGCTGCGGGATGCAAGGCGAGCGGATTCTGCGTGATCGACTCCGCTCGTTGGCACTAGGTGACGAACACACCGCCTACTACAACCCCCCGACCACCGGCAACGGAAAGACGTCCGACATCGACTGTGTCCTCGTCGGTCCCCTCGGACTCTTTGTGCTCGAGGCAAAGCATCATCGGGGCCTCATCTTCCAGAGAAACAGCATCTGGACACAAATCAAGGCCGGTAGAAGGGGCACCCCCTACGCCGGTCATCTCGGAGACCCTGCCGCTCAGTTGTCTCGCAATATCAGAAGGCTCAAGACATCGCTAAGACAGGCTGGCTTGGACGCAATCTGGATCCATGGCGCTATCGTCTTCACGAACGCTCGGGCCGTCCTTGACATCGAGGGACTCCGTTGGCTTAAGGCGGTCGCGGTCAAGGATCTTCACCAAGTCTTCACCGGAAAAGCTTTCCTGCCTCTCGATCAGGTCGACAGGATAAACGCCTGCCTCTCCGCTTCCGCGAAGTAATACCCGAATAGTGATCTAGACAGCCCGACCCAAGAGGTAGCGTAGGCTCGTCTGGAATACCTTGATTAGGCAATTGCCGAATAATGAAAACCGACCCGGCGCGAAGCACGGGTTTTCTGTTGCCGGAAGCGGAGTTACGCAAAAGTAACGCGCTACAATATGAATGTATCTATTCATATCATCCTCAAGCAAAAAGAAGAGAGGTGTCGATGACAAGGATAACGGGAATGATGGAAAGGCTTCTTGGTGATCTCGCAGGCCTCTCCAAAAAAGAAGGCACGTTGCTCTTCGTTCGCTGGATAACAGGGGCGGACAAGAGTCTCAAGATTGGGTTCTTTACCGAATGGATGCGGTCTGAAGAGGACACGAAACTAAAGCGGACGCTTTTTGTCTCGTGGATGACCGCCGAAAGGGGGAATCCTAAGTTTCTCAAGGACATATGCATCAAGGCGTCGGCGGTCTGCATAACAAACGGCTTTGCCGGCCGGGATACGTCCGGGATCGAGGGATGGATGGAGCAGGTATTCGAGAATGACATGACCCTCAAGCCGGGCGAGGTAGCCCGCCTGGCCATGAAGAAATTCGGGGTACCCCACAGGATGCTCCTTTTCGTGAAGAAGCTCGCCCGGACTGTAAAGGAAAGGATACGCCTCCGGCGGAGGACCGAAGCGGATGAGACCTGCGCAGTAAGCAGGGTTTCGACAACAACAAGGCTACTCGCTGAAGGCACTTACTCGATGGATGTTTCCCTCGCTGTGCCTGACATGGCTGCCTGTACCAGACCTGTCACTCAACTGACCCTGCCCGGCCTCCTCGATGAACCTCCCTCGCCGAACTCCAAACGGATGATCGAAGATTACGAAATTCTGATCGCTCCCTACCGGCCCCTCCTCGCTGGGCTTTCCTCGCTGGAGATCCTCGCTGAGCTTCTTAGGCTCCTCTACGAGGAAGGGGATGTTCCCTCGGTGGTCGACTGGTCGGGCAAAACCTCCGACCCGGAGTATATGAATCTCCGGGAGCACAGGCGCTTTCTTGAAATCCTTCAGGGCATCTCCCTCTACGACCACACGTACAATGTCCTGAAGACAGCACTGGATATCGCCCGGGACACGTTCCGGCAGCGCCATGACCTGCTGCTCCCTTCCATTATCATCGCCGCCCTTGCCCACGATATCGGGAAGATCCCCTCCATATGGCGTTCCTCCAACGTGAAGAGCCGCCGCCATGAATCGGTGGGGGCCGCGAAGCTGGAGGATATGCTGAGATCCCACGGTAACGAGGTATTCAAGAAAAGCCTTACCAAGGCGGTGAGGTTACACCATACCGGCATAGATAACGACACTAACACGAGGATCATACTGGATGCCGATATCCGTGCGAGGGAGTATGAGATTACTTCCGCCGACCCCACCGTCACCATAAAACCCATGAGAGAATGGCTGGACCTCACCCAGTTGGCCGAAATCATCCTGCCCGCTGTCAATGAGCTTAGCATCAGGAACCGAAAGACTGTGTGGAACGCCATGTCCTTTAACGGCATTGTTTACTGCATACCGGAATACGTCCGTAATGTGCTCAAGCGTCTTGCATCAGAAAGGAAGGTCCTCGACTACCGGCTCGTCCGCCAGTCCTTTCAGACGGATAACAAAGCGGTCCTGATCGAGTGTGCCGGCATGCTGAAGGAACGCGGCTATCTGGCTTACGATGTCAAAGACGAACACTTCGGCCAGAGGTTCCTTTTCGAATCAAGCGTCCCCGCCATAGGCCAACGGTCGTTATACGCCATTCCTATCCAGGAACGGTTCTTCCCCGCGCAACCGTCGCAGCTTGAAAAGCGAAAGACGGATTATCTGAAGACAATCGTCTCCGTGAGACCTGTCGTCGGCAGCTACGAGCGAACGAGATGATGGATGTCTTTCGGGTGTGGGTTACAGGCTTTGGTCCTTCCAGATGGGCAGCACGTTATAGCCGGAACCGAACACCTTTTCGGAGCCGTCGCGCATGGCGAGCATGTTCACTACCGGCAGCGCGCCGAGATACACCTTGACGGCGCGCTGGAAGAGGTGCTCTTCCACCAGGCGGGCTCTCGCCTCCTCCGCGGGGTAGCCCTTCGGGAAGGAGAGGTCGGCGAGATCGTCCCAGCTCTTGTCTTGCAGCATGCCTTCGTTCTTCATGACTGGGCTCCTTATCGTTATTGTCGTGTGCCCAGTCGGCAGTCCTCCGGATTCGTCGACCACCAGGCGGAGTAAAAGAGAGTTTCTTTGACCTTCTGCCGACAGAGGTCTCCTCCTCAGAGGACCGCGATGTCCCCGGTCACCCCTGGCCCTTGCCTTAACGTGCTTTAAGGCCGTCCATAACATCCTTGGCGCTGATGTTTCCTTTTATTCCCATTTCGCTGAAGAGATCGATGGTCTCCGCTAACGTCAGATTGAGCAGGTCGGCGGCTTCCCGGAGGGTTAGTTTGCCCCTCTCGTATGATTTAGCCACGTACAGCTCGAAGCCGAGCCTTGTGAGCTTGCGCAAAGAACTGTTCTTTTCGAGCTTCTCGGAACGGGCTACGTAATCGATCGCCCTATCGATCTCCTCCGGAATTCTGATCGATTTGACTTTCATGCCCTTTCCTCCAGCAGAAGTTTGGTAACGCTGTATTCCTCATCGCTAATGAAGACCGAGAGCGCCTCAAGCCGTTGCAGGGCCGTCTTTCGATCAATATCGCCTTTTTCGTACTGCGCGTGAATGAGCAAAGCGGGGACTGTGAATGGGATTCCCGCCGCACGGAGGCTGCGGATCAGCTTGGTGTCATCGGTGGCTATGACCGTGTAACGGCCTTCTTTGAAAACATCAACAAGGGCCTGATCTCCCGTCGAATGATGGGGCGAGGATTCCTCGGCCACCGCGATCAACCCGTTCTGAATATTCTGATCTACCAAGTCGGCGTCGGGCTGACCCTTGATCCTGCCGGCTTCGACTACCTCGCGTTGCACGGTCCGAGGAATGGTAACTTCCATGCACTTGCAAATCGGCTCTTTCAGCCCGGATTTTGTCAGTTTGATCAAACAGTCGGCATCCATGAGAACCTTCATTGTAATCTATTGTAATTTATGAATTACAGAAAGTCAAGCGAACGGTCAACCTTATGGATCCCCATAAAGTGCCGTGGCTCTTGCGATCGGCATTCTCAATCCATCTGCATCAAAACAAGAAGAGGGCAACCACATTTGCCGCATAGATCAGGAAGATGACGAAGGAGTCGAAGGAAAGCAGGAAGAGCTTTTTTTCGGCCCGATAGGTAAGCCCTATCACGGAGACGGCTGTCATGGCGATGATAGAAACCAGGGAAAAGAGATGCCGGGGCGACACGAATGCGAAGAGCGGCCCTTGAACGAAAAAGAGGTCACTCACGGCAAGAATCAGAAAGTTGAAGATATTGCTGCCGAAGATGTTGCCCACGGCGAGATCTATGGCCCCAGACCGGGTCGCCGAGATCGAGACGACCAACTCCGGCAATGTTGTCGAAAGTGCAACAAACAGGGTGCCGACAATCGTCTGCCCGAGACCCGTCTGTTGGGCCACCTCTACTGCGGTGGAGGGCAAAAAGATTGAAGCCGCAACAGTGATCGCCGCATAAAACGAAAAGTACAGCCAGGCTTTTCGGGAGGATATCGCTCCGTACCGTTCCTCTGCCTTAAGCACTTCAAACATCTGTGCCGCCCGTCGCTTCTCGTGAGCGTAGCCGAGCTTCATGGCCACGACGTAGACGGCTGCGACGAGCAGGCTGTAGGGGCTCACCCATAGCAGCGAACCCGATCTTTGACCGATCAGCAGGGCCACAATGACGGAACAGGCGAGGAGAATGCCCACAGTGGCGCTCAGTACGTGTCCCTGATACACCACCGAT
>MVQQ01000002.1 GCA_002067555.1 Syntrophorhabdus sp. PtaB.Bin184 | reverse complement strand
TGATAAGGTCCTGAAGGAGCTGGCTGTTCATCGCCATGATGATCCCCATGATCACTATGGCAATGAGTATCTCCAACAAGCTGAACCCTTTTTCGTCTCTGGTCATAGATGCCTTCACCTCATGTATCGGTGCTAATGATGGAGGCAGCATCGTGCCGATGCGCGATACTCCGGTGGACCCATGTGACACTCACCTGTACCGCGACGCTGGTCGGTGTCGTCACACCCGTCGCGGCAACGTTGTTAACCGTCCAGGTAACGGTGTAGGACACGTCGACGTTGCGGACCCTCCTGACCTCAGGGGAAGTGATCACGACCGCATGGGTCTGCACATCGCTGAACCTGGCGTTACGGAGGGTCTCCACCGTTGACTCTGCGATGCGCATCGCCTCGTTGCGCATCTGGTTCTCCATGTTTATCCTTATGTAATTCGCCAGTCCATCAAGCATGGCCATGAGGCCGATGGAGAGGACCAGCATCGAGACAAGAAGCTCTATGAGCGTGAAGCCTTTTCTGCTCTTAATTACACGCCGCAGCACTGCACCCTCCCGCTGCTCCGCTGTACTTTCCTATCCTGATCCTCGTAGGCGTGACAAGTATGCAGTTCGTATTGGGTCTCAAGTTCGCCGAAGGGATACAGATCGCGCCTCCCGACACGTTCAGGAGCCCCGTCGCGATCCCGCGCGAATCGAAGGTCACGAGGTTGTTCGTAAAGGCTCCGGCCTGGATCTCGATGGCTTCCATCCCGGGATCGATGTTGGCGTACGTGAAGGGAACCATGGCCGTCCTGGCAAGCCGCACCGTATCGGAGGCGCCTGCGTTGTTGGCGTTGTTCCCATCCGTGTCCTCGACAACGCGGTACTGATTTCCCGCGAGGCCGAACTCGACGAAATGCATCCTGTTGGTGTTCATCGCCATGATCCTCGTGTTCATGATGTCATTGTAGATCCGTATCGTCTGGTTCTGTATCCTGTTCTTCCTCACAAAACCGGACATGCTCGGCGCGGCGATGGCCGCGAGGATCGCGACTATACCGACTACGACAAGAAGCTC
>MVQQ01000001.1 GCA_002067555.1 Syntrophorhabdus sp. PtaB.Bin184 | reverse complement strand
CTCGTCCCCGATCCTCAGGTATTCCTTGGGATGGGTTATCTTTCCCCATGTCACGTCGTTTATGTGGAGAAAACCGTCGACACCGCCGAGGTCGACGAAGGCCCCGTAGTCGGTGATGTTCCGAACGAAGCCATAGAGGATCTGTCCGTCCTTGACGTTCTTCCAGAACTCCTGCTTCTTCTTCTCCCTTTCTTCTTCGAGGAGCACGCGCCTCGAGACGATGATGCTGCCCTTTCTCCGGTTGGACTTGATGACCTTGAATTTCAGGTTCCTTCCCACGAAGGATGCCGGGTTCTTGACGGGTTTGATGTCTACCTGAGAGAGCGGAAGGAAGGCGTTGATACCCATATCGACGATGAACCCGCCCTTGACCTCGTTCAGGATGTGGCCTTCCAGAGGCGTCCCGTCTTCAAGGGACCTGTCGATCTTTTCCCAGGTCTTGATCTCGTCGACCCTCCTCTTCGAGAGTCTCAGGAGACCCGACTCCTTCTCCCTGCCGACGATCATCACTTCCACTTCGTCGTCGACGCTGACAGGTTGGGCCTCGCCTTCCTTCGGAGGGAATTCCTGGAGGGAGACAATGCCTTCGGACTTCAAACCCACATCCACAATGACCGAATCGCCGGTGATGTTGATCACCCTGCCTTTCAGGACATTGCCTTCCTGCAGGCTTTTCATCGACGTTTCGTACAGGGCCTGCATGTCCTCCTGTGAGTTCTCTTTTGGTGTCCCGGAATCTGTCTCCACCATGGTCCTGTGCCCCCTAAAAGTTTTTTACGCGTCCCTCAACGATATCTATGATAAGGTCGGGAGTTGATGCGCCTCCCGTCAAACCCACGCGGGATACGTTCTGAAACCATTCCTGCCGGAGATCGTCAACGGTTTCGATATGATGGGTGTTTGGTTGTACTTTGTGAACGACCTTGTAGAGTTTTGTGGTGTTGGAGCTGTTCTTCCCCCCCACTACCAACATCATATCGACCCTGCCCGATAACTCTATGGCCTCATTCTGTCGTATCTGGGTGCTTTCGCAAATTGTATTGTAAATCCTCAGCTCCTC